>CAZNFB010000262.1:0-4143 GCA_964572105.1 uncultured Desulfobacteraceae bacterium | reverse complement strand
TAAGATGCTATCTTCTGCCTCTTGCAGAGAACCATAGCCGTACCTTGTAACAGTCTCCTTAAGTACTACTTCAGAGACATTCTCCCCCCTGGACTCAAGATCAGAAATATGCTCATAATAAAGACGGAGGGTTTTTAAGGAGTATGTTGCAAGTTCCCCCTTAAAATAAGTCTCCTTTGATGTTGCAAAAGGTGTATCCTCGGTGCTGTAGAGCACCCTTCCCTTTTTTGTAACATTGGGATATTTCTTGATAAGCTCCTCTTCACAGGCAAGAAGAATTTTAAGTATTTTCCCGATGAGCTCGTAAACATCGGGATGAACAGGGGGAAGCCGCCGTTTTATCTTACGATATTCTTTTGGAGACGTGGACTCCATCATCCTGGCATATTTTTCTGTAATTAGATTTTTTCCCCCCTGCCTGGCATTTTCCAGATCAGCAGAATAGCTTTCCAAGGCTGCATCTGACCAACTTTTAAACTGACATGATCTCATTATTTCAAAAGTGGTGAAATCCTCCTGGCATGAGGCTCTTCCGCCAGTATTCTGCACCAGTTGGAACATATCCCACTCGGCTTTTACCAGTTGATCTATTGATTGATCTGTTGATATTTTTTTATCCATAATAAAATTCCGTAATGGTTTATCAATCCTGAAAAAAATCAGTTCTAATTTCTACAGAATCATAGATTATTTATGAGACTTCTCCAAAAAATTAAAAATTTTATTTCTTACATTATTTTCCCATGTTGTCAAATTATTTAGTGCCCGAAGAAAAGCTACTTATTTTCGGTACCTGCAAATAAGTAGTGTAAGGGACGACCTTAAATAATTAAATAACTTGACAAAAAAAATACTTGAAATTAGATTTATCATATGCCAAAAGTAGCCCGAATAGATCTTGCAAGAAGATTTGATATTACGCCATCTGCTATCAGCTATTCAGTTTAACGTGGAGAAAAGTTGGCTAAACAAGAGGGATATCAGCTTGCAGATTGAGTTATTTGATTATTTAAGGTCGTCCCCACATATCCTTAATGGTCAAACTTAGAACCAGCCCCCAGTTTTGTATGATTTGTAAAATTTGAAAGGACTGCTGCTCCCACGCCATCACCCCAGACATTTACGGTTGTCCTGCATCTGTCAAGGAACCAGTCGACAGCAAGTATAAGCCCTATCCCTTCAGCGGGAAGTCCCACAGATTCAAGGACAATAATCATGGTTACAAGCCCTGCTTCAGGGATTCCTGCCGCACCTATGGCTGCAAGGGTTGCAGTTATCGCTACAATGGCCTGTTGCGAAAAGGAAAGCTCAATTCCATATGCCTGGGCTATAAATATTGCCGCGACAGCTTCATAAAGAGCTGTTCCATCCATATTTACAGTGGCTCCCAGGGGGAGGACAAAGCTGCTGACACTTTTTTTTATTTCAGGTGTATTATTGAGACATTTTAGTGTCACCGGCAGGGTTGCGCTTGATGAGGCCGTGGAAAAAGCCATGGTAAGTGCTTCAACCATTTGTTTCACAAATAAAAATGGCTTTATGCGCCCCAGGACAACGAGTATAATCGGAAGGATAACAAACGCATGTAAAAAGAGCCCGGCAAGCACAGTGACGATATAAAGCCCAAGGCTGCCGAGTTCAGCTGAGAATGCGTCCCAGCCCCCTGCCCTTCCTATCCGTTCTGCCACAAGGGCGAATACGCCGATGGGTGCAAACAGAATAATCACTTCGATAATTTTTATGCTCACATGAAAAATTCCATTAAAAATATCAAGGATAGCCTCCCCTTTTTCACCGATTGTAGTCAGGGCAGCACCAAAAATAATTGAAAAAATAATTACAGGGAGAACATCTCCGTCAGCCATGGCTTTAAAAATATTTTCTGGGACCATTGCCAGGATAACGGAAAAAATGGAATAGCTTTTTTTAAATATTTCTCCATCCGTCTCTGTTGCCGCCATGGTGCCGGGTTCGATAAAATTAACCAAAATCAGTCCTATCGTGACAGCCAAAAGGGTTGTTGAGATATAATAGGTTATGGTGAGCAAGCCTATTTTTTTAAGTTTTCTAATATCACCCAAAGATGATATCCCCGTAATTATACTTGCCGCAACAATCGGTATTACCATCATTTTCAGGGACTTCAGAAAGAGTGCTGCAAGGGTCGATATGAGCACATATTCCTGCCCTGTTATTGCTCCAAAAATTCCTCCTGCAACCATCCCTGTAAAAACGGCTGCAATAAAAAAGTGTTTTCCAATTTGCATGTTTGTTAAATTCCGTATTGTAAGATAGCTTTTTGGATGAAACTCGCTCCGCTCAAGCAGCCATATAAATACCTGCAGTTGCTTGTTTTTACGCGACCACTGTAATTAGTCATAATGAGATAAAAGGGAATCAAATAGGCTAACCTTTGTCAATAATTAAGTGAGATAACCTTGGAGTTTTTTAATACATTGTCATTACATTGTTATTATAGGACAGATTTGTATTGCTGTATGAACAAAAAAAATCTATAAATAAAATTGGCATTCCAATGAGCTTCTTCTTAAAAAAATAAAAAAATCAGGCGATTTTTTTATCTGGTCATATTTTAGAATATCCCCTTTGCCGCTACCAACAGTGAAACTCTGGTTGAAGTTCTGAAGGAAGCCATTGCTGTTTCCCTTGCTGACAACCTTGAATTTCCATTCCCTTCGCTGTCTTCAAAAAAGCAGTACGCCATTTTGTTAAAATTTCAGAAAATTTATAAAAATTAAAAAACAGTATTTTTAAATATCATTTTAACATGTAGATATTATTATTTTTTTGTACGGAGGTATAAGATGAGTATTAAAATGAATAAGTTCAATTCCATGGCTTTGATTATTTTTTTCTTATTTCTGTTTTTTGTTAGTTGCAACAAAAAAGAGAGCGCTGAATCTGATAAGAATCTTGAAAAAACCGATAGCGCAGCTATTCTGGTTGAGACAGTTCTCCCCACAATTCAGAAAGTGGTGCACCAAATCCGGGCTGTGGGATCTTTTTTTCCCAACAAAGAAGTCGCCATAGCGCCGGAAATAGAAGGTAAAATAGAAAAAATCATGGTTGATGAGGGTGATGTCATACATATTGGGCAGCTTTTGCTACAAATAGAAGATAAAAGGAAAAAATTATCCGTGAATGAAGCTGAAGCAAGGATTCGGACAAATAAAGCCAATCTGGCCTACCTGGAAATTACCTTGAAACGGCGTGAAGCGCTTTGGAAAAAACAGGTTCTTTCTGATCAGGATTACGACGAAACCATTTCCCAGGTAATCATGACTAAGGCCCGGACAGATAGCCTGCAGGCTGCCCTGGATTGGGCTCGCAAAAACCTGGAAGATACAAAAGTATACTCTCCCATGGATGGTATTATCATAGAAAAAACTGTTTCTAAGGGAGAGTATGTTCATGTGGGTAACACATTACTTAAAGTTGTAAAAATTAATCCCCTTAAACTCCATTTCACCCTGCCTGAAACTTATATCGACATGGTTCGTTTGGGACAACAGGTAAAAGCACGGGTAAAGTCTTATCCAGATGAGGATTTTTTGGGGAAAATATGTTTTATAAATCCTCAGATTGATCCAGTTACCAGAGCTGTTAACATTAAGGCATACTTTGATAACATAGATAACCGCTTAAATCCTGGTTTTTTTGCTGATGTTTTTTTGCTTAAAAATGTCAATGAAAAAGCCCTGGTGATACCTGGCGAAGGTGTTATTCACAGAGAAGGCAAATATATAGCATATATTATGAAAAACGGGGTCGCAAAGAAGCGGGATATTAAAATCGGTGAATACCAGAAAGGGAGCATAGAGGTTGTTTCGGGTATCAATCCAGATGATCAGGTTATTACCAGCGGCAATCGAAGTATTAAAAATGGTTCCATGGTTAAATTACGAAGTCCCTAATATGGGCTTGGTTTTATCTTGGCCGACTTATTCTTGAACGAACCCCTAATCCTGAGTGCTGAGTCGTAAATATTGAGAAAAAACTTTACTCTCTCTTTATTCTCAATGTTCACTTCCATATCTCATATCCCAAAATGGGAAACACTCCTCCAATATTAAGGAACGGAGATGAAATAAGTTGAGCAGAAATAGCGCAGGATTTTGGCCC
>CAZNFB010000261.1:0-4157 GCA_964572105.1 uncultured Desulfobacteraceae bacterium | reverse complement strand
TCAGGCAGGATGGATCAACGCTTAAAATACCAAGTTATTTCGTCCTCGTTCCTTAACGTTGAATTATGAGTCTTGAGAAAAAACAGACTCTATTTTTATCCTCATTTTTCATATCCCATAATGGCCAAAATTAAAACCAACCCCTGATTTTTCAATAAGTCCACAGGCGTTTGCCTGAACCTATTAAAAAATTCCTTTAATGTACAAACTCCTGCCAAACTTATAACATCATGATGCTATAAAAATTAGTTAGATTGAATATTTTTTAAGAATCAAAGTAGCGTTGGTCCCTCCGAACCCAAAAGAATTGGTCATTGCAATTTTCAAATCGGCCTTTCGAGCAACATTGGGAACATAATCAAGATCACACTTTTCTCCAGGATTATCATGATTTATGGTAGGTGGAATTATTCCATCACGAAGAGCAAGAGCAGTAAAGATTGTTTCTATTCCTCCGCTTGCACCAAGCAGATGCCCGGTCATCGATTTTGTTGAACTTACAGGAATATCAAAGGCTTTTTCTTTAAAAACCGTTTTAATTGCCTGGGTTTCATACATATCGTTTAGTTCGGTGGATGTACCATGCGCATTAATATAATCGATTGCATCAGAGGAAATCCCTGCACTATCTATGGCCGCAGCCATACATCTGGCAGCCCCTTCTCCATTGGGTGCAGGTGCGGTCATATGATAGCCGTCACCACTCATTCCGTATCCTATGATCTCAGCATAAACATGAGCTCCCCTTTCCAAAGCAAGGTCAAGGGGTTCAAGAAGAAGAATTCCCGCACCTTCTCCCACAATGAAACCATCCCTGTCCCGGTCAAAGGGACGAGAAGCTTTTTCAGGCTCGTCATTACGCGTGGACAAAGCTTTAAGCGAGTTGAAACCGGCAATACAGGTTGGGGATATAACAGACTCAACCCCTCCTGTTATCATTGCGTCGGCAGAACCATTCCTGATAATTTCATAAGCCGTGCCTATGGCATGGGAGCCTGCAGCACATGCCGTTGCAACGGATGAGTTGGGGCCTTTAGCTCCAAAATATATGGAAATCATTCCAGGGGCCATATTCCCTATAATGGTAGGAATAAAAAATGGACTTACCCTTTTAGGCCCCCTTGAATTCAAAGTAAGACTGGTTCTCTCAATTTCATAAAGCCCTCCCATACCGCATCCGGTGACAACTCCAACCCGGTCACCATTTGAGCTGTCAATTACAAGGCCGGAATCATCAATGGCCATGCGGGATGCTGCAACAGCGTACGCAGCAAACAAGCGTAATCTTTTCACATCCTTTTTTGTAAGAAAGTCTCCAGCAACAAAATTTTTAACCTCCCCTGCGATTTGAGTTGAAAAAGAAGATACATCAAATCTTGTTATTCGCCCTATACCAGATTTTCCGGCACAAACAGCTGACCATGTTTCACTTGTACCTATCCCCAACGGCGTTAAAAGACCCACACCGGTTATTGCGACCCGCCTGTTCAAAGACACCTCCTCATTTTTTAAAGATGGGCTTTCAAAAAAAATAAAAACCCATATTGCTCAGTTACAATGGAGCCTTTTGAAAAAAAGGGCTTAGTCTAATTTCAGCAATAGACCCAGCTATACATCTGGTGGCCAAAATCATAACCAACCCTTAAAAACTTAAATCCTATTTGTGTTTTTCTATATAATTAAAAGCATCACTTACGCGAACCATCCCCTCAGCATCCTCGTCGGAAATTTCCACATCAAATTCTTCCTCAATGGACATTATCAGCTCAACAAGATCAAGGGAATCAGCGCCCAAATCATCCACAAAGGATGCCTCTGGAACAATTTCATCCAGTTCCACACTTAATTTTTCCGCAATAATATTTTGTACTCTGCTTTCAATAGACATTATTTCTCTCCTTTTATATATACTTTTTATATAGATCGTCACATAAATAATTTCACTACGTTATCAGCCGTCTGCGTATAATAATACGCCTTCCGCCTCTGGCCTTGTGCCAGGTTTTAAAATAGAATTATTATCTGACAATCCATAGTCTTTCAAATAACGGGGTCTTTTTACCACAGGCTCTTAGAAAATTTTTCGGGCTTAGGGAAGGCTAAGATTTTAGCCATATTTTCATGATTTTCTTTCAAAAAGAAAATCACTCACCAAATCCATATCAAGCATGATATTCCGGCAACTTCCAATCAAGTCATTATATGATACAGCCTCCATAAAATCAGAAATTGTCTGATCATCAAAAATACCAGTTCCCATCAGTATTTTGAGAATATTTTCAGCCACAACACGTGCGGTTTCACCCGCAAAGATTCTGTTCATGGCCAAAATTTTTTCAACATCCCTGGAACCTTCCTTTGAAAGGGCGTAAGCTTTCCGCGCAAAACTTGCTCCAACTTCTGTGTAGGTTATCATATCTGCCAGCGCAAACATTACATATTGCTTTTTAACAAGCCTATTTGCATGCACCAGAGAAATAGTCTTATTCAAAGCCTGGGCAGCCAGAGCATAGTATTTACAGCCAGCATTTTCCAGGGTTTTACCAATCTCTTCCATTTCAGAGACAATTTTATTATAAAATTCACCCTTTGTTTTTCGTGTTGTTTTCCAGCGAAATGTACTTATGATGTTTTGCTGAATCTCGCTGGTCCCTTCATATATGCAGGTTACCTTTACATCCCTTTTTATTTTTTCAACTTCATATTCAGAGATATAACCATAACCGCCAAGGGCCTGTATACCATCATCAGCCGCCTTGTTTGCCACTTCAGAAGCAAAATATTTTGATATGGACCCTTCAGTTTGAAGATCATTTTCCCCTGAATCGAACTGCAGTGCGACCTCATCAATATGGGCAGATGCAGCCTCAAGCCTTACAGCATGGGGAACAACAAGCTTGTGTGTGTATCCTTGCTTCTCCGAAATAGGTCCCCCGAACTGCACCCTTTCCTTTGCGTAGGGTATAACAATATCAAGAACCGCATCACCTGCCCCAAGGGCCATGGCCGCTACCATTAACCTTGTATAGCCGAAAACCTGGTTGGCCTGTTTTAAACCTTTGCCGGGAACACCCCCAATAAGATTTTCAACAGGTACAAAAACATCTGAAAAAGATAGAGGAGAGGTATTGGATGCATGTAAACCATGTTTTTTCTCACCCTTCCCCTGGGTGAAGCCTTTTGCTCCCTTTTCCACAACAAAAAAAGTTGGTCCCTCAGGAGTTTTGGCCAGCAAGGTGATAAAATCTGCATATGCCCCTGTGGAAATAAACTGTTTGAATCCATTTATTTTATACCCGGAAATCTTTCCAGCATCATCAAGAACCGGATCGGCCACAGTTTTCAGCGAGGCAAGATTACTCCCTGCTTCCGGCTCAGTTACAGCGTAGGCAACAAGAGAATTCCCCTCGGCAATGGCACCGAGCCATTTTTCCTTTTGCGCATCAGTGCCACCCACATGTAAAGGATCAGCCCCCAGCTGAATGGCAAAAAAAGCGGTGCCGATACCGAGACATATTTTGGCAATTGCATGCGTCACCGCACATGAATCACGGGCACCCCCTCCCATTCCTCCATATTCTTCAGGAATAAAAAGCAACTGAAGACCGACTTCCGGGCCAAGCAACTTCCTCACAGTTTCTTCCGGAAATAGATCAGTTTTGTCAAACTCAAGAATTTTTTCTTTAGTGAGAAGTCGTCTTTTCAATTGTGCGACAGTATCTAAAACCATCTGTCTTGATTCTAAATCCAGACCTTTAAGCATCGCCAGTTCATAAACTCCTTATAATAATACGTACATTTAATTTTGCGGATTCAACACGTCTATACACAAATGTACCATTTGTTAACAAATTTGATTTTAACGCGACTATTTATCACCTTTTGCAGCATCATCAAAACTACGACCCCTGTATGTCCCACAATTTTTGCATATGTGATGGGGCAGCGCTGCCTCCCCGCATTCCGGACACGTTCCCACATTAGGGGCAGCAATTTTCTGCTGGGCTCTGCGCTGATCCCGTTTTGTTCTTGATGTTTTCCGTTTTGGTACAGCCATAAGTAATCTCCCAACTATTTAATAGTTTTACAAATTAACATTTATTATTAAGGAACGGAGATGAAATAAGTTGAGCAGAAATAGCGCAGGATTTTGGCCC
>CAZNFB010000260.1:0-4157 GCA_964572105.1 uncultured Desulfobacteraceae bacterium | reverse complement strand
CGCCCCTACTAAAAAAAGGTAAAATATTTTGTCTGAATTTACACATATTGATAAGAATGGCCAGGTAAGAATGGTGGATGTAACCGATAAGAACCAGACCAGCCGTAAAGCTGTAGCCCGCGGGACTGTTACCATGGATCAAAAAACCTGTGAAATGATTCTTGACAAATCTGTTAAAAAGGGGAATGTGCTGGAAACAGCCAGAATTGCGGGAATCATGGCTGCAAAAAATACCTCTTCGATTATCCCCATGTGCCACCCTTTAAATTTAACCCATATTTCAGTCGATTTTTTTCCTGATCAAGGCCAGGGTTCAATTAATATAGAGGCCTCTGCTCGTATTGTGGGGCAGACAGGGGTGGAGATGGAAGCTTTAATGGCTGTCTCTGCAGCGGCGCTGACCATCTATGATATGTGTAAATCCTATTATAAGAAAATGATAATTTCTGATATTTGTCTTGTTGAAAAATCAGGGGGAAAAAGCGGCTTGTTTGTCAGGGAAGATCATCTAAGGCGGGCTTTGCCCGCAACCCAAAATCAGAAATAATCAGTCCGATTTTCAAGAGAGGTAATTCATTTAAGTTTATAAGATTTTATTATACCTCAGTCTATTGCTGAAATTAGAACTAAGCCCAATGATTTTCTTAAACCCATGGCGCAGGGCCTTCAGGAGATTTGAATGGAAGCAGAAAAAATTATTATTCAGGGAGCAAGGCAGCACAATCTAAAAAATATTAATGTGGAATTGCCTAGAAATAGTCTGATTGTGGTGACAGGCCTGTCAGGATCAGGCAAATCGACCCTTGCTTTTGATACTTTGTATGCCGAAGGCCAAAGACGGTATGTTGAATCTCTTTCCGCATATGCCCGGCAGTTTTTAGAGAGACTTGAAAAGCCTGATGTCGATTTGATTGAAGGTCTTTCTCCTGCCATTGCAATTGAACAAAAAACTGCAAGCCACAATCCAAGATCTACCGTGGGAACAGTTACAGAAATTTATGATTACCTTCGTCTCCTTTTTGCACGAATAGGGACTCCCCATTGTTATAAATGTGGAGACCCCATCGCTTCCCAAAGTCTGGATCAGATACTCGATAAGGTTATCTCTTTTCCTGAAGGGACAAAGCTTATACTTTTTTCTCCTGTAGTTTCCGGTAAAAAGGGTACCCATGAAAAACTTTTCAGCAGGCTGCAAAAAGAAGGTTTTGCAAGGGTACGGGTGGACGGAGAAATTGTCGATATAGAAGAGATCGAAAAGCTGAATAAATATAAAAAACATGATATTGATATTGTTGTGGACAGGCTTGTGGTAAAGGAGAATATCCGCAACAGACTCGCTGATTCCCTGGAGCTTGCTCTGTCGCAGTCAGGAGGTCTGGTTCTGGTTGATATTGTTGGAATAGAATCTATTTTGTTCAGTGAAAATGCGGCTTGTGCCAAGTGTGGAATCAGTTATCCCGAATTTACACCAGCAAGTTTTTCATTTAACTCTCCAGCAGGAGCCTGTCAGCAATGCGATGGAATAGGGGCGATAACAGAATTTGACCCTGATCTTATAATTCCCAATAAGGATTTATCCCTAAGGGACGGAGCCGTTGATCTTTGGGCAAACAGAAACAGTCTTCATTTTATTGAATTTTTAGATGCCCTGACAGTCCATTATAAAACAGATATCTATACACCCTATAAGGATTTGCCGGAGTCTTTTAAAGATCTGCTCCTTTATGGATCAAAAAATGAAAAAATAAGTTTCTATTTTGAAAAAGATAACCGCAAAATCAGATATAAAAAAACATATGAAGGTATAATCCCCGGTTTAAAACGACGTTATCATGAAACAACTTCCCCAGGTTCCCGGGAAGATATAAAACGATATCTGAATTTTAGGCCTTGCCAGGAGTGTGGCGGAACAAAATTAAACCAGGCCAGCCGATCTGTGAAAATCGAAGAAATTACCATATCTGAAGTTACGGCGCTTTCAATATCAAAGGCATATACATTTTTCAAAGGTTTAAAACTGACCGGAAAAAAAGAACTCATAGCCCGTAAAGTTTTAAGGGAAGTAATTGAAAGATTAGGTTTTTTAAATAACCTGGGACTTGCTTATCTCACATTAAACAGGTCCGCAGCCACCCTTTCAGGGGGGGAGAGCCAGAGAATCCGCCTTGCAACCCAGATAGGTTCCAAACTCACAGGCGTATTATATGTTTTGGATGAACCTAGCATAGGCCTTCATCAAAGGGATAACCAGCGTCTTTTAGCCTCCCTTTTAAATATGCGTGATCTGGGAAATACAGTTCTTGTGGTTGAACATGATGAAGAGACAATACTTGCATGTGACCATGTTCTGGATATGGGGCCCGGGGCAGGGATGAAAGGGGGGAATGTTGTTTTTTCAGGAACACCGGAAGAACTTTTAAAATCTTCTGACTCCCTGACAGGGGAATATCTTTCCGGGCGTAAAAAAATAGAAGTCCCTGCGAATAGAAAATCTGGTAATGGGAACAGTCTGATTATTAAAGGGGCCTCCGCAAATAATCTTAAAAATATTGATATTGAATTTCCTCTGGGTTCTTTTCTCTGCGTCACAGGTGTGTCAGGATCGGGTAAATCAACACTTGTACTTGAAACTCTGAATAATATTTTATCACAGAAATTATACCTGTCCAGGGTCCCTGCGGGCGCCCATACCGAAGTGACCGGCCTGGAACATGTTGACAAGGTAGTAAATATTGATCAGTCCCCCATTGGACGGACGCCCCGCTCAAATCCCGGAACATATACCGGGCTTTTTACTTTTATAAGGGAGCTTTTTTCAAAGACCAGGGAAGCAAAAGTACGGGGTTACAAACCAGGCCGTTTTAGTTTTAATGTCAAGGGGGGGCGGTGTGAGGCCTGCTCTGGTGACGGAATAATCAAGGTGGAAATGCATTTTCTTCCTGATGTTTATGTGCCCTGCGATGTATGCCATGGAAAAAGATACAACAGGGAAACCCTTGAGATAAAATATAAAGGTAAAAATATAGCTGAAGTTCTTGATATGACCGTTAATCAGGCATCTGTTTTTTTCGATAAAATTCAGACAATATATTCAAAGCTTAAAACCCTTGTTGATGTAGGGCTTGGATATATTCATCTGGGTCAGTCCGCCATCACTCTTTCCGGTGGTGAGGCTCAAAGAGTGAAACTTGCACGGGAACTGAGCAAACGGAGTACAGGTAAAACCGTATATATTCTGGATGAACCCACCACAGGGCTTCATACAGATGATATAAAAAAGCTCTTAAGTGTTCTTTCAATGCTAGTTGAAACAGGGAACACTGTTATTGTAATAGAACATAATATGGATGTTATAAAAACCGCTGATTATATAATTGATCTGGGGCCTGAGGGGGGCGATGAGGGGGGATATGTTGTGGGATGCGGAACACCTGAAGTCATATCAGATATTTATGCTTCCCATACAGGCCGGTTTCTTAAAAAGTATTTAAACGGTAAATAATTAATAGGGTATGGGTCAGTATTGTTCGGTTAAAAAATTGCCAGAAAGAAAATACGGAAAGTTTGGCATCCTTCATTAAAGGCCAAAGGTAGTTTACACTTTTTAATGTAAAATTGCACTTTTGGGCATTTACTATTTGATAATTTAAAGTATGGAGATTTTCCATGAGCGAGTACAATTTGGATTTTTTTAATTGGACAGAGCAGCAGGCCGAGTATCTCAAATCAGGCAAGTTTGATTTGCTTGATCTAAAAAATTTAGCCGAGGAAATTGAAAGTATGGGAAAAAGCGAGAGACGAGAACTCTTAAATAGATTGGCAGTTCTTTTGATGCATTTGTTAAAATGGCAATATCAACCCCATCTGCAATCCCGAAGCTGGAAGGTAACAATTAGAAATCAACGCAGTGCAATTTTGGATCTTATCGAAGATAGTCCAAGTTTAAAAACTATTGTTGACGATAAATTTGCTAAAGCCTACCAAAAAGCCAGATTAAATGCAGCGGACGAAACCGGAATATCTTTAAATAAATTTCCAGAGACCTGTATTTGGTCAGTGGATGAAATATTGGAGGAAAATTTTATTCCAAAGTTTGAATAAAAGGCTGTCCGAAAATGCCCTTTTTCCCAAACTCTGCGTTATGCTCAAAAAATTAT
>CAZNFB010000259.1:0-4165 GCA_964572105.1 uncultured Desulfobacteraceae bacterium | reverse complement strand
TACAAAAGCGTAGCAATATCTTGATATTCCTACACTTTCGCGCCTTGCCAGCCAGTCGCCTCAACACTTAAAATTGCGAACTTATTTCGTCCCCGTTCCTAAGCCCACCAATAGATTAAAAAAACTGTAACTATTCAGCGAATATATACGGCAACAGGTATAATCTGATTAAACCTGTTGTTTATCTTAAACACGCGGCACTGAATAATTACAAAAAACTCAAAGTAATATTAACGCCGACTGTTTGATCCGGCATGGGATAGCCATATATTTCCTGATAACTTTCCCCGAAAATATTATTGCCATATAGCATAACTTTTGTATTTTTAGGGAATGAATACTCAATTCCCACATCACAGGTCGTGTATCCACTTAAGGTATAACCGGCTTCGCTTTTACGCTGCCCCACCATCCTCAGATCAGATGTTATTAACATATTATCAGACATTCGGTATCGGATCCCGAGATTTGCCTTATGTTTTGGAGGAAGATCCAGCAAAATGGCATCCGGCAGGTCATTTTTGTCATACTCCATTTCTCTATATGAATAATTTCCAAAAATGGTCACCTTGTTAAAAAACTTGCTGTTAAATTCCCACTCAAAGCCGTAAAATTCGGCTCTTTCTATATTATAGGCATAACTGCTTGAATAATAGATCCCACTGGAATTAGCTACAGTGTAATTTTCGATATCAATGTAATAAGCTGATAAACGGGTATCTATATTCTTTGCAAAACTGTGATAAATGCCGGCATCATAATGCCAGCTTGTTTCTGTTTTAAGACTGCTCCCTTGATCTCCTGAAGAGCCAAAACTGGCCCATGCAGGTCTGTCTCAGCAGCCCGGTATACGATAATCTCTATTTACTGAAACAAAAACTTGTGTGCCAGGATTAAACTTGTAGCTAATGGTTGATTTGGGCAGAAAAAGCTTGGTTTTAATTTTGTGCCTGTATTTTGTGCTGGTTCCCGGGTCCGCATAAGCATAAGTCAATTCCCTTGCATGAATATACCTTAAACCTGAAATTATTGATATTTTTGGTGTTACTCCCCATGTATCTTCAAAATATCCGGCATGCATCCGCCATGTATCTTCCATACTTTTTACTTCCATGCGTCTTTGATCATATCCTATGATAAGAGCGTTGTTTTCCCACAAATTCAATTGGTACCGGATTTTACCCCCCCAATGTTTTTCTTCCCGCGCCTCCCCTCCGCTGTATTTTTGCTTCAGAGTCCCATCTGCTTGAAGTTCATAGGAATAGCTGTCTTCATCTCCTCGGGTCTGAAACAGTTGAACCGTTAAAGTTGTTTTATTTATGGGCTGTTGAAAGAATAAATCAAGATGGGATGTTCTTTTTTTCTTATAAGAATCCCCTCCTGGATAAGAAATATTTCTATATTTTCTAATCATATCCGCATCTTCATAAACACGGGGATAATCCGAATCATAATCTAACCTGGAAGGATCATTAACAACCGGATAACCCATATTCAAATCAGAGCCTTTGGCGGATAATGTTAAATTTCCCTCGGTCGGCAGATCCCAGGTAAGCCTGGAGGAATAATCATTTCCACGATAACTGTTGTTTCTAAGATAACCATCTGAATCCTTATAGCCATAATTTAAAAAATACCCCAGCCGCCCCATACCGCCGTCCATGGATATCCGTCCAGTATAGGTGTCATAGCTTGAATAATTGGATTTAAGTATGATTTTTGGTGTTAGAGTATCTCTTTTCCCTCCTTTTTTTGTGATAATATTGATTACACCCCCCTGGGAATTTTCGTAAAGAGCCGAAGCCGCACCCCTTATGATTTCAATTTTTTCAATATCCCCGGTGGTAAGGCTTGACCAGTCAACATAAGTGTCGGCGCCTGCTGTGGGAGCGGTTATGGTTCTTCCGTCAATGGCAATGGTAAACCTGCTGTCGTCAAACCCTCTCATCATGACCATCTGCTGGGGATCGGCCACTGTTGATCCCCGCATTACATCAATACCGGCAAGATGCATCAAAATGTCTTCAACGCGATCAACGGAACCGCTTTTATTAAATTTTTCAATATCGATTATAGTTCTGGTGGGAGTTATGGTTACAGCGCCTCCGTGAAATGCGGTAACAAATATATCACCCAGCTTTATCGGCTCATCGATTTTAGGCGGACAATCAGGGCAGTTTTCATCTTCTCCCTGTGAAAAGGCAACCCCCTGTCCCAAAAGGGAGATCACCAATAATAAAGATAAAAACACTTTCATAAATAAAATCTCCTTTCTTTTACACTTAAATTGTTTACCTGGGCAAAAAGCTGTAATCGACAAATCTTTCTAAAGAAACCTTTTTGGGAAGACGACCGTTTTGAATCATCAGTTTTTGCTGTTTATAAATCTGGTCCACCGGCTCTCTCCCATCTCCTAGTTGCCTAAGAGCCGACTTCATGGCCACATCGAGCCCCACCCCGCAATATTTTGGAATTAGTTGCCTGGCTTTTTTCTCATTCTTTTTAATATAGTCAAATGCTTTAATAAGTCCGCGAAGAAATGCTCTGACATTTTCCGGTTTTTCTTTTAAATACTTATCTGTAAAAAACAGACCGCTGAAAATAAATCCCGGAATTGCATCGTTAAAAGAAAAAAGCAATCGGCTTGAACCATGCATCTCCAGCATGGTGGCAGTGGGATCTCAGGCAACAATGACATCGACTCCTTTTGATTTTAAGGCGGCCTCATGCTTCATAGCTTCATCCAGCTTAATTCCCCGTACAGCCTTGATATCATCAAAGGTTAAGCCTGCTGTGGCCAAGGCTTTAAATAAAAACATCTCGGTACTGATTGAACCGCTTGTGGCTATCCTTTTTCCTTTTAAATCCGCCACATTAAATATACGGCTCCTGGCATCCGCATGAAGACCGCATCGCGTCCCTAAATGAGCTCTGCCGAGCCATGTTACGATTTTGACCGGAATTTTTTTTAATGCGGCATGACACGCGGAAGAAAGATCCATGTGACCGGCCTGAATATCGCCGTGCATGGCCGACGCAATGATATGAGTTTCACCAACCACTCGAACCAGTTTTACCTTTAATCCCTCCCTTTCCCAGAAACCTTCCTCAAGACCGACGTAAAGAGGAAGATCGTCGATGCTTCGGCTGTAACTAACCTTCATTACAGGCAAAGATTCAACAGTGCCAAGGGCCTTTCCCGCTGATGTTAATAAAAAAATAATAATGATTATTTCTGTCAATAAAAATTCTATCAATTCTGGTTTTACTCTCTTTAACCTCATTTTATTTAATCACCTTTCCCGCCAGTGATGTTTCCCTATGCCACACCAAAATACGATCCTGAATAAACCTGGCACTACGGTCCAGCATAAAGCCGATAAGTGCTATAACAATAATTCCTGCAAACATTCTGTCTGTTGCAAATATTCTTTGCGCATCTATCACCAGAAAACCGATACCCGAATCTCCTGCCAGCATTTCAACCCCTACGATGGACAACATTGCCATGGCCGTGGAAATTCGCATACCTGTAATAATCATGGGAAGCGCTGCTGGGATTAACACCTTTATCCACAGCTGATACCCGTTTGCTCCCAGAGATCTCGCTGCCTGAATCAGCCTTACATCCACCCCCTTTATCCCTCCTATGGTGTTTAGGACTATGGGGAAAAAACAGGCCTTGAATATAATGGCAATCTTGGAGCCGTTTCCTATGCCGAACCATACGAACATCACCGGAACAAGGGCAAAAGTGGAAACCGGCCGTATCAGCTCGATGAGAGGATCTGCAATATTTTCTACAATTCTTGACCAGGCAACCAGAAGTCCCACGATGAGACCGAAAACCGCGGCAAGTAAATAACCGGTGAGTGCACGGATAAGACTTATGGCAATATGCGGAAATATTTCACCTGAAACTGTCATGGAGTAAAGGGACTTAAGCATGCTGGAGGGTGGAGGAAAAAAAAATGGATCGATCCAGCCGGACCTGCCGATTATTTCACAAACAGCAAAAACAAAAACTGGAGACAAAAATTTTTTATAATTAAAACTCATAGCCTGTTTTCTTCAAACTCTTCCCATACCAATCTCTTTAGACGGTCTTCGTAATTTTTAAATTCAGGCAAAGTAAATACCTCTCTTTTTCTTGGCCTGTATAGAT
>CAZNFB010000258.1:0-4166 GCA_964572105.1 uncultured Desulfobacteraceae bacterium | reverse complement strand
TTAAAAATCTATATTGATTTTTTTTTAAGAATTTTTTCCGGCAACATGTCGATAAAGGATGATGGGGCACCAAGTATCATTCCGGAACTTCTATCATAAAAGTAAGTTGGGTGAATAAAAAAGAGTTTTTCCCTTGCGCGGGTCGATGCTACATACATAAGTCTTCGTTCTTCTTCAAGATCTTCAGGGCTGTTTAAAGCATGCACAGAAGGAAAACGTCCATCCAATGCCCATATTATAAATACTGTATGCCATTCGAGTCCTTTTGCCGAATGTATTGTGGATAAAATTAATCGGTCATTTTCCGAATAATCGGCTGTAAATGTGTTGTCGATACTTGTGTTGGGGGGCTCCAGGGAGATATCTGCCAAAAAAGTTTCAAGATTGTCATAACGTTCCATAATTGCTGCAAGGTGCTCCAGATCTTTTATCCTTTTGGGATAATCATCATACTTTTTTTCCAGTATGGGAGTATAATACTTGATGATTGTTTCTCCCATCAGGCAAACAGATTGCCGGCTGGAGCCTATTTGTGTAAATACTTCTTTTAACCTGGCTGTACTCTTTGCAGTTTTAGGTTTAAGGGTTATTTTGCTTAAACCTGCAGTCCCTATATTCTTTTCTGTTATTGAATTAAAGATTTTGTCGGCAGTTTTGGGACCTATTGTATCTAATAAAAGGAGAATTCTGTACCAGCTTACTTTGTCATTGGGGTTGTGTATTACTTTTAAGTGGGCAATAACATCTTTTATGTGGGCAGATTCCATGAACTTGAAACCTCCCACCTTGATAAAAGGAATTTTTGCTTTAGAAAGTTCAACTTCAAGATCAAAGGAATGAAATCCTGCCCTGAAAAGTATGGAAATCTGGTTTAAGGGTATCCCGTTTTCATATAGTTTTTTAATTTCTCTAACCACAAAACAGGATTGGGAATTTTCATTATCTGTACTTAAAAGGACAGGTTTTACCCCCCCCTCTTTGCTGGTAAAAAGAAGTTTTGAATATTTTTCAGCTGCCCTTTCTATAATCTGATTGGTTAGATTAAGTATGGGCTGAACACTTCGGTAATTTTCTTCAAGTTTTATAATCTTTGTGCCGGGGAATTTTTGTGGAAATGCCATGATGTTTTTAAAGCTTGCCCCCCTGAAAGCGTATATGCTCTGGGAGTCATCCCCCACAACCATGATATTTCTGCGGGCTTCGGCAAGAAGATATAAAATTCTGGCCTGTATTTTATTAGTGTCCTGATATTCATCAACCATTATATAATGGTAGCGCGAAGCTATTGTCTGGCACAACTCGGGATTTTTACTCAAAAGGCGATGGAGATGTGTTAAAAGATCATCATAATCCAGGAAGTTGTGTTCAATTTTACGGCTGTTATATTCCTTATACATTTGAGTGATGATTTCTGTGGTTATGAAAAAATGGGGGTAATCCTTAGCTATCACGTCTTCTATGGGTAATATTTTATTAGTAGCTTTTCCAAAGATGTTTGCCAGGGTATTTTTCCTGGGAAATGTGTGGAATTTTGAAACAAGTTTGCTATCTTTTCTTATCATTCCTATGAGACTTTCAGAGTCAACCCGGTCAATAATGGTGAAGCCGGGCTTGAACCCCGCCTCTTCAGGATAATTTCGAAGAATGGCATTGGCAAAGGAATGGAATGTCCCCCCTGAAACCCTTGAACATCTATTATCAAGGAGACTGGATGCCCGGTGCAGCATTTCCTGGGAAGCTTTTCTGGTAAATGTCAAAAGGAGTATGGCATTCGGCTCAACCCCCTGTTCCACAAGGCGTGCGACTCTGTATGTAAGAGTTCTTGTTTTTCCACTTCCTGCTCCGGCTATTATGAGAAGTGGCCCCTTTGTAGTTATGACAGCCTCAAGCTGGCTGGGGTTAAGTTCTTTTTCGTAAGGAATTTTAAAATTCATTTTGTTGGTCAGGATCACTCGCAGTATATTTCATTGTTACTTATAAAATTTATTCAGGGACGGTCATTTCTATACCCTTCCATCATGATATTGTCAACATCAGAATTTTTAAGCTTAATACTGAAATCAGCACTAAGCTGAGCTATAATAAAATTTAAAAAAGTCTGAAACTCGCTGCGCTCAAACAACCAGACTTTTTTAAATTTCACCATAGCTCAGCTTTGACATCTAATGGCCAAAATTAAAATGAACCCCAAATTTTAAAAACCGGCTGATACTTTTTGGGTTTTCATGAAAAACCACATCTGTTTTTTACAACATGGGAATAGGCTTTTTTCAGGAGTTTTCCTGTTCAAAATATTGCCGATAAGTATGGATAATTTCTGCAAAACGTTTTCCAACACGGGTATTTTTTTTAAAAAGGCCCATACATTTTTTTACAATTTTTAAGATTTCATCCTCATTATATATTCCCTTTAACTCCATGGCCAGTTGAGGGTGTCGGCCCAATCTGCCTCCAAGGAGTACCCTGAAGCCTTCCTCCCTTTTTTTAATTGTCCCGGAGGAACACTGGTTTATACATTTACCACACTTCATACAGAGATTATAATCGATTTCAGGAGCTTTTTTACCCAGAAAAAATTTTACTGCGTCTTCCTGACAAATCTCAACACATATTCCGCACATGATACATTTTTCATTGGAAATTTCAGGTATTACAGCACCTATGATGCCAATATCCTTAATTTGTGGTTGTGAACAGGCATTTGGACAGCCCGCCAGGGTTATTCTCAATTTATGATGGGGTTTAATTTTACCTTTAATATTTTTTTTTAAAAACCCGTACAGGTCTTCTTGTTTTAGCAATGATTCCAGCCGACCCATGAGTTTATTGTAATCAATCGCCCTGTTTGGACATTTATCTGCTTTTAAACAGCTATTAAGCTGATATCCCATTTTTGTTACTGTCCCATATTTTGAGTATTTTTTTTATTGCTTCTTAAGCTTCCAAAGTCTATTTTATACATTTTTTATTCCATTGAAGTAAAATCATTATTTGGGCGTAACTATTCACCTGCTCTTATCCTCCACATATTTGTACGGTACTTGTCCAAATTTATTGAGAACTTATTTGGTTTATGATACTAAAATTAGGATTATAACTTTTTTAGTAACTATTTAACGTCGCTGATTTAAGATAGGCAGCAGGTATGATCAGATTATACCTGCTGCCGTACATATTGGCTGAATAGTTAAACTTTTTACAATATAGAGAAAATATTCTAAAAATGAAGACAAATTTGATTATTGGTTCACGATCGAGTGACCTGGCTTTGTGGCAGGCTCATTACGTTAAAGATGCAATTGAAAGAAAAAACAGAGGGATTGCAGTTGAGATTAAGCGTATTCAAACAAAAGGGGATAAAATTATAGATGTTGCCCTTTCAAAGATTGGGGACAAGGGGCTTTTTACCAAAGAGATTGAAAATGAATTACTATCCGGATCCATTGATATAGCCGTCCATAGCTTGAAAGATCTTGAAACAAAAATTCCTGAAGGATTAAAGCTTTCTGTGGTAACCAAACGCCACAATGTGGAGGATGTTCTCATAGCAAGAGACCATGGCATTACCATAGATTCATTGCGGGAAAATGCGGTTATAGCCACAGGCTCTTTACGGAGAAGATCACAGCTTCAACATCTCCGCCCTGATATAAAGGTTATAGATCTTAGGGGGAATGTTCCCACCAGGATTAACAGGTTTGTAACTTCTGATTGGGATGCAATAATTTTGGCTTGTGCAGGGGTTGAGAGATTAAAGCTGGAAAAGCATATTTCTTCATATATTCCTGTTACCCGGATGCTTCCTGCAGTGGGACAAGGGGCTCTGGGGATTGAAATTAAAGAAAATAATCAGTTTGCAAACGATATTATTCAACCCCTTCATCATGAAGATACATATATTTCAGTAACGGCTGAACGTTCTCTCCTTGCCGCTCTTCAGGGGGGATGCCAGGTTCCAATAGGGGCGTATGCCCAGGTGGAATCTGATAATTTATCTCTTGCAGCAATGGTTGGTACACTGGATGGACGCAAAATTATCAGACGGACAATAAGCGGAAGTAAAAAAGAACCTGAACAGACGGGCAAAAAACTGGCGCAGGAATTAAATGATGCAGGTGCAGGGGAAATTTTAAAAGCGATTTACAATTCAAACGGATAAGGAACGG
>CAZNFB010000257.1:0-4208 GCA_964572105.1 uncultured Desulfobacteraceae bacterium | reverse complement strand
AAAAAAAATGATTAAATTGTCTGCTTCCTTTGCCAGGGGAGACTGCATGCTTAAAAGCTTCTGTTATATATGTTTTAGCATCCAATGCAGCTTTGAAAAAATTTTTCCCCAGGGCCATGTTTGCGGCCAGGGCAGAAGATAGTGTGCAGCCTGTGCCGTGCACATCTCCTGATTTAGCCCACGGGCTTTTTATTCTTTTGTAAATTCTGCCGTCATAGAGTATGTCAACCGCAGACCCATGGCAAAGGTGACCCCCTTTAATAACCACTTTGTTTACTCCCATTTTTAAAATATCTGCGGCTGCTTTTTCCATATCCTCAATTGTTTTGATTTTTTGTCCCGTCAGGATTTCAGATTCTCTTATATTGGGGGTTATAATGTCTGAAACAGGAAAAAGCTTATCTACAAACATGTTTAAAGCATCAGCCTCAAGGAGGCTGAAACCGGTTGTTGAAACCATAACCGGATCAAGCACAACCGTGGGGCGGTTTACCGTTAAAAGGGCATGTGCAACAGCATCTACTATCTTTTTATTTGCCAGCATGCCTATTTTAACGGCATTTATATCTGCATCTTTAAACAAACATATGATCTGGTCATAAACAGCCTGGGGGCTGACTTCATAGACTTTATGAACTTTTTTGGTATCTTGAATTGTAATAGCCGTAAGTGTGCTAAAGCCATATACGCCGTGGGCATGGAAAGTCTTCATGTCTGCCTGGAGACCGGCTCCCCCTGAAGGATCGAACCCGGCTATGGTTAAAGCTGTTTTCATTTGGTTAATCTCCATGCTGAAATGATGAAATATTTGAAAAATGGGTAATTATATATTCTCCGTTAAATTCCATGCATGTGCCCACCTTAAATGCACCTGGGATTTCTTTTCTGATTTTGTCGAATTTATCCGTTGAACAGGTAAATAAGAGCTCATAATCTTCACCACCGCATATGGCAGTCGCCTCAGGGGAGATGCCGTATTTTTTACAGAACATGATAAACAGGCTGTCAAAAGAGTATGAGGACAAATCTAATTTTATGGTAATATTTGATGCCCTTGCAATATGAAGCGCATCGCCTGCAAGTCCGTCACTGATATCCATGGCACACCCCACCCGATTTTTTGCAAGAATGCGGGCTGCGTCAAACCTTGCCCTTGGGAGAATAAATTTTTTCCGCAATTCATTAAATCCGGAATCCCTTTTTTGTAAAGCCATGAGCCCTCCACGCGCAAGACCAAGGGGGCCTGTGGAATAAAGAGAATCACCTGGATATGCCCCGGAACGAACCGGAAAAATTTCTTTATCCCCTTCACCCAGGGCAAAAATGTCCAGGGATAAAAAATCGGATCTTGAAGTATTTCCCCCCCCTAAAAAGGCATTGTGCCGGGAAAGAGATCTCCTGATCCCTTTATAAATTTTTTCAATGATTTCATCTGATAGATATGGGGGGATTCCAAGATTAATAAAAAGCCCGGCAGGAGCCGCGTAGGAGGCTGCAAGATCACTGAATGCAGCCTCAACAGCCTTTTCCCCTATCTCTTCAGGGGTTTGCCAGCCAAATTTAAAATGGACCCCCTCTCTTTGGGTATCGGTGGTTATCACCGGCCTTGGCAAAGAGTTTAACAAAGCAGCATCATCTCCAGAAGGTATCTTAAGGAGGTGGTTTGCCGGTCTGTTTTCGGAATTATTTTTCATAAGTTTTTCTATAAGACCGAATTCATTTTTCCATGGCAGACTTAAAGGGCGCGGCAGGATACCTGCCGCAGATGAGATATGTGCAATGTTTTGTTCCATAGTTTTGGTGCTAAAGCTTTCGGCTTTTACAGCTATCCCTGACGCTCCACAATTAAAGCATAATTTAGCGGTTTGGGAATCGATAATTTCCGATGCAACCAAAGGGAGCCCGGAATTTTTGACCATATCCTGAATAAATAAGAAAAAAGTTATTTCATCAATCCTGTTTAAAACAGGAAAATCAACATAGTCATAAAGCTTAAAATCGATTTCTTCCATATCATCCGGTGATTTGATGGAAATACCCACAAGGCAATCGTCACCTAGGACGGCACGTGCAGTTTCCGGTGTTTCATCATTTTTGCGCAGCAAAACGCCGTCAGCCTTAACCGCTTTTGCAAAGAGTATGCTGCCGGTTATAATAAACGGGAGGCAATTGCTTTTACAAATATTTCTGATGTTTTCAGCATCTTTGCAGGATAAAGCCGAAAAAGGATCATCAAAAAGGTATCTGATCATGGTGGCTCCTCCCTTTAAGGCTGTTTTGACCTGGTTTTCAGAAATCTCGGGAGGAGCATTATTATCTGTAACGTAACAGAGACGAAGATATTCTTTTATTTTTTCTCGAAACATAAAATTACCTCAACATTAACTCCTCAAGCTGGGTAACAAGATTTTCAAAATGTTTTATGGCATCTTCAACGGGCCTGGGTGAGTTCATATCAACCCCCGCGGCAAGAAGTGCATCAATGGGAAATTTAGAGCCTCCAAGTTTAAGAAAGCCGAGATAATCTTTCACTGCACCATCACCTTTAGTTAAAATTTTGTTTGACAGGGCAATGGCAGCAGCTATTCCTGTTGAATACTTATAAACATAATATGCTGAATAAAAATGGGGAATCCTTAAAGGCTCAAGGAAAAGGGTTTCATCAAGTACCATTGTATTGCCAAAGTATATTTCAAGGAGTTTTTTGTATTCTGAAGTGATCACCTCAAGGGTCAGGGGATTATTTTTTTCAACAATATTATGAATAATATTTTCAAATTCTGCAAACATAGTCTGTCTGAAAAGAGTCCCTCTTATATTATCTATCTCCCTGTTGATTATATATCCCTTCATCTTTGCGTCATCCTTGTAAAGATCAAGAAGATATCTGCTTAAAAGGGTTTCATTTAATGTGGAAGCAACCTCTGCAACAAATATCGTGTAATCATGGTTTACAAAATTCTGATTTTCCCGGGCATAGCATGAGTGCATGGAATGACCAGCTTCATGAATAAGGGTATAAAGACTGTTTATGGAATCCTCTTTGTAATTCATAAGGATATAAGGGGGAGAGTCGTAACACCCTGAAGAATATGCGCCGCTTCTTTTTCCTTTATTCTCAAATCTGTCAACCCATCCGGATGTGAGTCCTTTTTCAAGAACCGATCTGTAATTTTCTCCAAGGGGTTTAACAGCCTTTATGCAGACATTTACTGCTTCATCATAATCCATGTTAAAATCGACTTCTTTTACCAAAGGAACATAGGTGTCGTAAAAATGGAGTTCCTTTAGATCAAGTATCTTTTTTCTTAATCTTAAATACCTGAAAAGAGGGTCAAGATTATTCTTTACAGTTTTAAGAAGGTTATCGTATACGGACTCATGAACATTATCCGGAAAAAGAGATCCTTTTCGACAATCCTCAAATTTTTTTACCCTTGAAATGAAAATATCTTTTTTTATGGATGAGGCAAGGGCCGATGCCATTGTATGTTTGTGGGAGTCATATACCCCGTAATATTTCATAAAGGCATTTTTTCTAACGTCCCTTGAGGGGCTGCTTAAAAAAGAGATGAAATTTCCATGGCTTAACTCAATATCATCACCCTTATCATCTGTAATAGATTCAAATTTTAAATCTGCATTATCAAGCTGTCTGAATATATGCGCAGGAGCACCGGTCACTTCGGTCGCCATTGCAATTATCTGTTCAACTTCCTGGTTTCGCGTGTGGGCTTTTTTTCTTAATATTTTTTCAATATAAAACCTATATTCAGATAAAGACTCATTTTTTATAAATTCATCAATTATATGTTTGGGAATCGATTGAATTTCCGGAACAATAAAGCTGGAGTTTTCAGCAGCCCGCGCATAAAGATTCATTGCGCGCTGTTTAAATCCTGAATAGCACTGGTTTGTCAGGTTTTCATCATTTTTAAGATGAGCATATGTGTGAAGTTTTTCAAGATTTCTTGAAATCAGCAGGTCAAATTCAATCCCTTTTTTAAAAGATTCTAATGATTCATGGAGCTTCCCTTGAAAGGACTTATACCCTGAAATGCTTTTTTCTACTTCTTTAAAGAGTAATTCCCACTGGTGATCCGACTCAAAAAGGAAAGTAAGGTTCCATTTATCTTTCGCCTT
The DNA here is from genome assembly GCA_964572105.1 of uncultured Desulfobacteraceae bacterium. Taxonomy (GTDB): domain Bacteria; phylum Desulfobacterota; class Desulfobacteria; order Desulfobacterales; family BuS5; genus DAOWMW01. The sequence goes on along the minus strand of CAZNFB010000257.1, from coordinate 65 downwards.
AATACTTTTTCTTTCAGGAATTGTTTTTTTTGCCATTGGACCCTCCTTGTAAAAATGTAGTAAAA
>CAZNFB010000256.1:0-4214 GCA_964572105.1 uncultured Desulfobacteraceae bacterium | reverse complement strand
TATTAAATACGCTACAAAAACAATTAAACTCCCCTCACGCAAGATTCTAACCGGATAATGCTGGATAAAAAGCTGTAAAGGGAGAATAAAATTGGCACTCTTAGAAAGAAACAAACATATTAAAGCGGATCTTATTGAAAAAGGGCTTTTAAAAATAGATATATCGATGATAGATAATGTTCATCAGATCTCCACAAGTTTTATTATTTCTTTTCCTGAAAAGATGATTAAGCATGCAGAAGCAGACTTTAAGAGAGCTCCGTATCTTGGTGTCTGCAAATTAATGAGTAAAAAAATGGCAGATCTCAAGGGGATAAAGCTTGATCACGGGTTCACGCAAAAAGTTGTCAATGCTATCGGGGGCGGAAAAGGCTGTCACCATCTTGTGGATCAAACTCTGGAAATGGCAAAAAGTCTATCCCAGTTTATAGATAAAGCCTATAATATACCCATAAACGATTTACTGGATAATGCCCCTTTACTCCGGGAAAAAGTACTCGATGTTTATCCTGAAGCCAAAAATATGTGCTGGGCATATAATCTGGACAACAACCATCTTTTTACAAAAGATATTAAATGCGGGCTTAAAGGAGACCTTATTATATAAAGTCTTGGGGTTGATTTTAATCCCACTGGAACCCGGCTCTGGCCAGGGTTCCAGTGGAAATTATTTTTATAAACCAAAATTTTTAGTATCAACCCAGTCCATTTTAAGAATAGACCAAAAATCGATTGCAAGCCTCTTTAGTACATATTCATATGGGAGCCATCCATACCCGTCATCACCCCACCCTGATCCCCAGGAATTTCTGACAAAAAGGGCTCCTGTGCTCTGCTGGTTATACTTTGTATTTGTAATTTTCTTGTTATCGTCATAACCAACCGCAACAACAGCATGGCCCCACTCTGCATTTTCATCCGATCCAGGAACAGGAATCCCTCCTTTGATATCTGAATCGGCAAATGAGTTAAACCCATAAAAACCGAACATGGATGGAATCCCTGCTGCAATATAGTTTTTAACACTTTTTAGAAGCTCAGCAGAGGACGTATTTGCACTTGCAGGATCATGGCAGAAATATCTAACAGCTTCATAATTATCTGCAACAGCATATACAAAGGAAGAGGGCTCTTTATCAAACTTCGACGTATCATCAGTATATGGCCAGTATTTTTCAGGGGGAACCCCGCATAAAGCCACGGCTGCCATGGCTTTTTTCAACCATGCTCCTGTATCCCCGGTTACTTTCATAAGATTACGTGTGGTTTTATACACAAAGAGCCTGGAACCGTCTATGTGTTTATTATGCGCTTTTTTTTCACAATATTCAACAATTCCAACAGCTGCCTGGGCTGTGCATGACCCGATGGCTCCCTGGTTTTCCACAGGAGAACACCATTTTTTCAGATTTTTTTGATCAGGGAACGTCCGACCTCTACGATCGCCTTGAAAAATTTTTTTTGCAATTTTACTAATTCCAGGCTCATTCTCGGTAAAATCACGCATACCAGGCAAGGGGGGGAGCCATCCTGTTGTAACAATTTCATTTGTTTCCGGCAGTATAATTTTTTTCATGTAAAACATTATAGATCCTCCTTTTTTCAGATTTAAACGATAATATTTTTTGGCTTTTAAAGCCGTATTTTGACTTTATTATTTTTTTCCTTCTATATATACAAGTACGAAGAATCTGATATTTTCTTACACGTGGATCTTGGATAATAATGCGTAACTATTCAGCTAAGGAACGAAAATTTTATAAGTTGAACGAAATAGCTTGTCTTTTGACCCATCTACTTCGTTGTATCAAAGGCCGAATACGTATAGTATGCAACCTTTAATGCGCCTTGTACATGGGCCAAAATCCTGCGCTATTTCTGCTCAACTTATTTCATCTCCGTTCTTAAACAACCGGGAACTCCTGATTATATATAAATATTAACTGGAAATATAATAAACACTTGTATATAAGGGATCAGGTGATGTATTCTCCAGATAATTATTCACTGATAACAATCAGACATCTTTTTAACAACAAAAAAATAAAAGGCGGTACAACTAAAAAATGTCCCAGGCTGAAGACTATTTTTTTACTTCGTTTTTATCATACAGTTTCTCTACTCATGCGTAAATGTTAGCCCTCTTTTTCCTTTTCTTTTAGTTTTTTATATTCCTTTACCCGCATGCCCTGTGATAAATTTTAAAATCGCGTAATTATTTGAAAATTTATAGCTCCTATTCTGAATTCTTTAAAATTATGTTTAGTATAAGTTTATTTACCTGCTAACTTAAAATACAAAGCTATTTTTAAAAAAGGGAGGAATGCTCATGACTATTAAATACAAACTGGGAATTACAATAATTGGGATGTCTGCAATTATAATCAGCATGTTTCTTGTTACCTGGTGGGTGACAGCAAAACAAAAAAACGATGCCCTGCTTATAAATATTGCGGGGAGGCAGAGAATGCTGTCACAACAAATGACTAAAGATCTATTGCTGCTTCAAACAGAAAGGAGCAAGACCGGAAAGGCCGGTCATGAACTGACTGAAAAAGTCCAGAACAGCATAAAAATATTTAATATGACGCTAACGGCGCTGCAGAATTCCGGTGATGCTCCCATATCCATTGATCTCAAAAGTACAAAATACAAAAAATGCCCAAAGGCCAGGGAGCCGGTTTATTCCCAGATTAAAAAAGTTGACAAAATATGGAAAGAATTTTCCGGACATGCTGATGCAGTTTTGAAAAATGAAGGAAAGTCTGATAAAGATTTAAACTGGATTATAGAAAATAATTCTTTACTCCTTGAAGAGATGAATACCGCAGTTATCATGATGCAAAAGCAGTCGGAAAAAAGGGTAAGTATACTTTTAAACAGCCAGTTTGCTGGAATATTTATCGGGATATGCTGTATGATATTTGCCATCATAACGGTATTTTCCATTGTAAAAAGACTGGAAAAAGTAAAAAAATTCTCCACTGAGCTGGGAGCAGGAAATCTTACTCTGACATCCGGCATAGAAAGCAAGGATGAACTGGGCATTATCGGGAGGGTTCTTGATGAAATGACTAAAAAATTAAACGATATGATTACAGGCATAAGTGGTAATGCAGAAAATCTTAATAACTCATCAACGAATCTTTTCTCCATCTCCGGCCATGTTTTAACAGGTGCGGAAGAGGTTGCGGGCAGGGCAAATACAGTTTCGGTTGCAGCAGAAGAGATGAGTTCCAACATGAATTCTGTGGCCGCTGCTGCGGAAGAGGCATCAACCAATATCGGCATAGTGGCTACATCGGCTGAGGAGATGACTTCCGTGATCAATGAGATTGCCCATAACACGGAAAAAGCACGGGCTGTAACCGGTGAAGCTGTATCCGAAGCCGCAAAAACCTCTGAAAAAGTTGATGAACTCGGCAGGGCAGCCAATGAAATAGGCAAAGTTACTGAAACCATAACAGAAATTTCAGAACAGACAAATCTTTTGGCTCTAAATGCCACCATTGAAGCGGCCCGGGCAGGTGAGGCAGGCAAAGGTTTTGCCGTGGTGGCAAACGAAATAAAAGATCTTGCAAAACAGACAGCAGATGCAACAGGAGAGATAAGAAAAAAAATTGAAGGTATTCAAACTTCAACCAAAGGGACCGTCACACATATTAAGCAGATTACAAAGGTTGTCAATAATGTAAACGAAATTGTTGCCACAATTGCCACGGCAGTGGAGGAACAGTCGGTGACCACCAGAGAGATTGCCGATAACGTTACCCAGGCTTCCCAGGGGCTTGCTGAAGTAACAGAGAACGTAGCGCAAAGTTCCACTGTTGCAAATGAAATAGCAAAGGATATTGCAGATGTTAACCAGACCTCAAGTGAGATGTCCAGCACCAGCTCCCAGGTGAATGCAAGCGCTGAAGAACTGAGCAAAGAAGCGGAGCAATTAATGGGGATGGTGGCACAATTTCAGGTTAAATAATTAAATTTTTCAGCGTTGACTTTTGTTTTTGTGACTATTCAGCTGTACTGATTTTAAGCATGCTTCAGGCATGATATGTAAGTTTTTTATTATTTAATCTATATCTGTTGCATATCTTAAACCAGCGACGCTGAATAGTTACCCTGTTTTTTAATTGTTTTCTGTTTTTCTATTTGATACTTTAGGAACGAAAATTTTATAAGTTGAACAAAATAGCTTGTCTTTTGGCCCATCT
>CAZNFB010000255.1:0-4216 GCA_964572105.1 uncultured Desulfobacteraceae bacterium | reverse complement strand
AGATGGACCAAAAGACAAGCTATTTCGTTCAACTTATAAAATTTTCGTTCCTAAGTCTGTTACAGACACTCTTCAGATTATATCTGAAGCCATACACATCAATTGAATAGTCACAATTAATTTTGGCAGGACAACAGGCAAGACATTATAAATCAATCAAAATCTCCGGTTAAATTATTGCTGTAGGCAGCATAATAAAGTCGTGTGAACTCTTCGTGGCTGTCAAACGCTATTTCCGGCAATTGAGAATAATTAAAAAATGCTGCATCTTGGGCATCATCTCCGGCTATGAGTTGGCCGTTATAATCTTTTACGAGGTAGCACAGGATGAGTATAGTGTTATTATACATATTGCTATGGCTTGAAGTAGCGCCAATGAGCGTATCTATTTTTCCTGACAAACCTGTTTCTTCTTTTAACTCCCGTAATGCCGCCTTGTCGGGCATTTCTCCAAGCTCTATGAACCCGCCAGGAAGGCACCAGAATCCTTTTTTAGGTTCCACGCTCCGTTTAACAAGAAGGAGTCTTTCTGTATTGTCGATTACAACGATACAGGTGGCAGGTGTGGGATTTTCATAAATAGGTTCATTGCATTGTGTGCAAAAAAGGCGTATCCTTCCTTCGCATTTTTTTTTTATCAGGTTTGTTCCGCAAAAGTGGCAAATTTTTTTCTCTCGTCCCATTAATCGTCAAAATCTCCTTCCGGCCCCTTATCAGATATGATTAAAGATGCACGAGCCCTGATTTTTTCAGGTGTCCATTCATCAGGGTCTTCTATGCGGGTGGATTCATCTGCGATATTATATGAATCTGCTTTTAATATTTCGTCAATTATAATGGGGGCTGTATCTTTTGCATTTAGAACATTGACAAGCATGTTATGGATAAAATCTTCCACCCTTTGGATCATTCTTTCTCTTATGTCTTTACGTTGTCCCAAGAGTTTGTTTTCAAATTGGATATTTAATTTTTTGTAGTTTCCGCCCTTAATGCCGTTGGCTTGAGCATAGGCAACCATCTGATCCCAGACTTCTTCAGAAACGCCTTCATTTTTAATCTTGATGAAATCACCATTATCGTCTAATATGGCATTCCCGTAATCATTAACCTTAAGGCCCCAGGAAATCATTTGCAAAGCTGTTGCTACATTCGCCTTTGTAGTCTTTGTTTTAGAGACTATTTCTCTGAGTTTGTCGGAGCTGTTCCCTGATGTTCCATGCTGAGCGCCTGAAAGGTTATAATCTTTTAGTGCATTATGAATTTCAGCTGTTAAATCAACCTGAATTCCAGCTTCTGTCTGTTCAATTCCGTGGGTTGTTCCATTATTTAATGCTATCCAGTTTGGAAAAATATCATGTGCATTTAATCCCTGAATCAGGAATAATGCCTCTTGAACCGTTGAAAGACCAGACTTTCCTTTTATTTCACCAACTTCCGTTTCAAGGCCTGCCCAGTCGGGTATGTAAGGGTTCAGGTCTATATTAGCTAATAAATTTTTATCATCCGGCATATGGGACGCATCAATTGCAATTGATGTTATGCCTGCTTCAAAAAGTGTGGGGATTTCTATTCTAGCTGTTTTAATATCCGTATTATTTTTAATCCCATAGTGATCTGCATGTACTGCCACGGGAATCGTTATTCCCAATTGATTGCAAAAGGCGTCCACTTGTCTTGCCATATTCCATAAGCTTACCGGACAATAGGCAGCAGCACCCCCTTCTGATTTTGCTATTTCAATAATAATGGCTGCATTTGCCCGTTGAGCAGCTTTTAAAGCGCCTTGAATTACAAAACTGCTTCTTCCGTTGGCAGCCATGGTTGCAGCGTTACCCTTAATAATCATGGCTTTGTCAATAAATTTACCGCTCACAATCAATGCCTTGGAATTAGGGAAAAGTTCAACAATATTAGGCGGGCGTCCAATCTCAAGAGCCTTTTTATAATCGCTATCTGACATATTCTATTCTCCTTAGATATTGCATTTTGTATGAAAATATAATATTATCAATTATTACCGTATCGATTGTCCATAGTACGATCTTGCTATTATCTTTTAAATAATCCCCATATGCAAATAAAAAATACAAATTTTCATAAAATTATCGGCTTTATTCTTTTTATGTTTTTTTTAATCGGGTGCAACGCCGAAAAAGAAATTTTACTTTCCGGTACCACCATGGATACGAGCTATCATATCAAGCTCATTACCCGTGGTTTTGTTGACACAGCAGATATTAAAGAGAAAATTGATGAATCCCTTGAAAAAATAAATGAAAGTATGTCCATATATAGAATGGGGAGTGAGATTAGCAGATTTAATGCATTGGACAGTACAGGGAAAAAATTTTATATTTCTGATGATTTTATGACTGTTCTATGTATGGCTGAAAAAATTTATGAGCTTTCCAATGGTTCATGGGACTGCACAATAAAGCCCCTTGTGCAGGTATGGGGATTTGAGGGAGATGGAAAAATTAAATCTCTTCCATCTGAAAAAAAGATTGAAAAACTTTTATCACAAATCGGGTTTAGCCATATTCTTATTTCAAAGGATGGATATTTAAAGAAAAAAAAGAAATCAATAACTTTGGATATGGCTTCCATTGCCAAGGGCTATGCTGTTGACCAGGTATCTGCACTTATTAAATCCTTAAACATAAAAAATTTTCTTGTGGAGATAGGTGGTGAAGTGTATGCTTCCGGTGTAAGAATAGATGGAAAAGAGTGGAAGGTGGGAATAAACAGGCCTGAAAAAAAAGGATCCTTTGATCAGATATATAAGGTTGTATCCTTAAAAAACAGGGCACTTGCCACGAGCGGTGATTATAGAAATTATTTTGAATATAATGGAAAAACCTATTCCCACATATTAGATCCCCAAACAGGTTATCCTGTTACCAATAATATTGTCAGTGTGTCGATTATGGCAGATTCCTGTGCTTTGGCAGACGGTTTTGCAACCGCGGTTATGGTTTTAGGCCATTGCAAAGGGATTGAGCTCATTAATTCTATTAAAAGTACAGAGTGTCTGATAATTGTGAAAGATAAAAACGGTGGTTTAATCGATTATTATTCAAACGGGTTTTTATAATGGAAAAGTCGATGGAATTTCTGAATGCGTCAGATGTTGATCATGTCCTTGCAGAAATGACTTACAAGATTCTTAAAGCGCATAAGAGAGCGGAGTCTCTTGCCCTTATAGGTATTCATACGTGCGGAGTCTATGTTGCTCAGCGGATCGCTTCAAAAATTTATGAGATTGAAGGGATAAAAATTGAAACAGGGAGTATCGATATTACCATGTATCGTGATGACTGGACAAGGATCAGTAATCATCCGGTTGTACAGGCAACAGACATTCCGTTTTCCGTTGATGGTAAAACTCTTATATTAGTTGACGATGTCCTCTTTACAGGGCGTACTGTTAGAGCTGCAATGGATGCTGTTATAGATTTTGGGAGGCCTGATCGAATAGAGCTTGCTGTTCTTATAGATCGGGGGTTCAGGGAATTGCCGATTCAGGCAGATTATGTTGGAAAATTTATTAAAACAAGACGGAATGAAACTATTAATGTGCTTATGCTGGAAAAAGACGGCATTGACAGCGTGGTTTCATAATTTTTATGGGAACAGAAAATCATAAAAAAAATGCCCCGGTAAAATTAAAAATTGGAATAATTACTGTTTCGTCCACAAGAACCTTGGAAAATGATAAAAGCGGAGCATGGATGAAAAAAAGTTCCGAAAAAGAAGGGCATACAGTGGTGTTTCATGGTGTTATACTTGATGATGCTTCAATAATTACCAAAAATGTCTTGGATGTTATGCAAAATGAAAAGCCCCATGCAATACTCATAACCGGTGGTACCGGGATAAGCAGCAGTGATGTTACAATTGAAGCGGTTAGCCCATTGTTTACAAAGAAACTTCCTGGATTTGGTGCTGTTTTTGCGCAACTCAGCTATGAACAGATAGATTCAGCCGCGATATTGTCAAGAGCAGCAGCAGGCATTTCCGGCAAAGTATCCATTTTTTGTATCCCAGGGAGCCTTAAAGCGTGCAAGCTGGCCTGCAGAGCTCTTATCTTTCCTGAACTTGGACATATTGCAGGGCACATTATTTAGGAACGAAAATTTTATAAGTTGAACGAAATAGCTTGTCTTTTGACCCATCTACTTTGTTGCATCAAAGGCTGAATACGTATAGTATGCAA
>CAZNFB010000254.1:0-4236 GCA_964572105.1 uncultured Desulfobacteraceae bacterium | reverse complement strand
AATCGGGAATTATACAAATAAACAGGATGTTGGAAATATAACGGAATATTCTTTAGTAAATTCTACAATAAATGAAAATGAAACATATTATTTTGTGATAAGAGCGTATAATGAATTTGGAGAAAGTACAGATAGTAATTATGTAGAATATGTAAAAAAAGAGACTACTCCGCCGCTAAGCCCTGAATGGGGAGCAGTTGAAGTTATTGACAATAAGATACAGCTTTCCTGGCTGGCAAATTCAGAGCCCGATTTTAAACAATATAATGTTTATCATGGTACTTCAAGCCGAAGCTATTTACCCCCTGTTCCGGTTGTTGACCTTACTATTTATACTTTTCCCAGTCTGGATGAAGGTATTTTATATTATTTCGCCCTGACTGCAGTTGATACAGCAGGAAATGAAAGCGGATGGTCCCTTGAGAAATCTGAAAAAATACCATTACCGGACATTATTGCACCGGAAATAAACATTACATCTCCAGCCTTAATAAATGATACATATGAAACTGAGTTATCCTCCTTAAATCTGTCGGGAACATCTTTAGATAATGTTAATGTAGCATTGATTACCTGGACAAATTCACAAGGCGGGATGGGAACCGCTGTTGGAACAACTGCCTGGTTAATATCAAATATTACACTTGTGGAAGGAGTAAATATTATTTCTGTTCAGGCTGCAGATGCGGCTGGTAACAAAAGTATACATGCATGTACAGTAAATTATACCCCTTCCTACTCCCCCCCGATTATGGAAACTGGTGAAGTGAATATTGATCATAATTTAAGGAGAGTCTCTTTTACTAAATCATTTTCTGATCCTGTTGTTATTGCTAAGCCATTAAGCTTGAATAATTCTGATCCTGCCGTAATAAGAGTGAGTAATGTCGATGTATCAGGTTTTGATATTTCAATTCAGGAATGGGAGTATCTTGACGGAATCCACCCTGCAGAGACTGTAGGGTATTTTGTAATTGAACGCGGAAGTTATTCCTTGGCAGATGGCACACGCTTTGAGGCCGGAAGCTTTTCAACTGATAAGACAAAATTATTTGAAACGGTTTTGTTTAATCAATCTTTTAATAATGTTCCGGTTGTTATAACATCAATATCCACTGTTAATGAAAATGATGCTGTTTCAAGCCGGGTCAGAAATATCAACACCCTTGGTTTTGAATTCCGCATGCAGGAACAGGAATCTAAATATAGAGCGTATGAAAATCATATCACAGAAACAACATCCTATATAGCGTGGGAGCCTTCCTCGGGATCAGTTGGGGGCTTGACTTTTGAAGTTGGAAAAACTGGTGATAAAGTAACCAAAAAGAGCTACAGAATTTCTTTTAATCAGAATTTTGCTGATGCCCCTGTGTTCATAGCAGATATGCAAACAACGGATGGGGGCGATACCTGTAATGTTCGCTGGGAAAATAAAACCGGTGGCAGTGTTAATGTGCTGATTGATGAGGAACAATCACTTAATAGAGAAACATCACATACCTCTGAAGTGGTGGGTTATATGTTATTTCTTCCATGATTTCAGATGCTTGACATAATATAAATATAAATAAAGCCAGCGTGATTTAGCCAGATTTTGCTTTCGTTCCCAGGCTGAGCCTGGGAACGAAAGCAAAAACCGGATTCCCGAATTTAAAAGGGTCTAAAGGTTTGCTTCATATTCGGCCCGGGCTGAAATTTTGTCGCATCTTTTGTCGACCCAGTTTTGCATGTCATCTATCTGATCTTTGGTTAGTTTGCTGAATCTTCCCTGGCCCTTCAGGTAATCTTCAACGGGAATTCGTTTTTGTTTATCCATGTATCGTAAGCTTTTTTTCTTGATTTCCAGGCGTCCGTTAACCTGTTTCCAGAGGATGAAAAAGCCTGATTTAACAGCCATTGTCCCTATATCTATGGTCTGTGATACTTCAAAACGCCATCCAGGAGCACAGGGGGTGAGCATCTGGATAAATTTTGGACCATGGATAGCTTTGGCCTCCATAAATGTGTTGTAAACATCAACAGGATCTGTGGCAAGGCAGGTGGCAACATAGGGAATATCGTGGGCCGCAACAATTTGCGCGATATCCTTTTTATGCATATGCTTTCCCTGTGGAGTGGTGGTGGTTACTGTATATTTGGGAGTGGAGGAACTTCTTTGTGTTCCTGTATTCATGTAGCCTTCATTGTCGTAACAGGCATAGATGAAATTTGTGTTCCGCTCAATGGCTCCGCTTAATGCCTGAAGCCCTATGTCAACAGTACCCCCGTCCCCTGCCCAGGTGAGTACGTTAATATCTTTTTTGCCTAAAGATTCATACCCGGCAACAATTCCGGCTGCTGCAGAGGCTCCGGCAGCAAAGGCCATATTTACATAGGGGACAGCTGGTGATGCCTTGGGCCACAAACCAATATATACGTTTGCGCAGCATGCCGGTGATACAACAACGGTTTTTTCCCCAAGTGCCTTTAATGCCCAGCGTAAAGCTAATACAGATGCACATCCTGCGCAGGATGAACTACCAGCCAAAAATAATTCTGGTTTTACGCTTTCAGTTTTTAATAGTTCCTTTGTAGTGATCATACTTTTTAGATCCCGGTTTTTAGCCCCATCCATACCGTACCGTGCTGGCAGGTTTCGTCTGTGGGATATTCATTGTTGTTTTTGATATACAGAAGTTTTTCAAAGAGTTCTATCTGGTCATCAACGGAGACATTCCTTCCGCCGATTCCCCATATACATGGGAGAACGTCTATTTTGTTTTTCCCATGATACAATAATGCCATGACTTCTGTGGAAATGGGACCGCCTGTGGGATTTCCGAATGCGGTTCCCTGATCTGCTATACCTATTACCTTGACATCTGAATCGAAAAGCTCGATGAGTTCATCATTGGGAAAAGGCCGGATGTATCTTAGCTTGAACAAGCCGACTTTATTACCCTGTTCACGCAATTTGTCAACCGCATCTTTACTCTGCTCCGCCAGTGCTCCGTAGGCTATTAAAATAACCTCAGCGTCATCGCACAGATATTTTTCCACCAGCCCTCCATAGTCTCTGCCGAAGCTCTGGTTGAATACATCTATTGTATTATGTATGGCTTTTTTCGATTTTACCATTGAATCATGGATCATAAAACGAAAATCAAGGTATTCCTGCTCCGGCATAACCAGATTACCAAAGGTTACTGGTTTGTCAGGATTAAGGTTAAGATGGCCCCATCCATCTTCAGGGAGTATCGGGAGAAATTCATTGATACGCTGCTGGTCGGGAATGGAGACAGGCTTGCTTGTGTGACTTTGGGAAAAGCCGCTGTAAACCACAAAATACGGAAGGCTTACTTCAGGATTTTCAGCAATTTTATAAGCCATCAGTATGGAATCAAATATCTCCTGGTGGGTAGAGGCAAACTGAATAATCCATCCGCAATCACGAATTGAAAGAATATCAGTATAGTCTGCCCATATATTCCATGGAGGGGCTATTCCTCTGCTGGCAATGGTGGTCACAATGGGAAGCCTTGATGAAGATACCCAATGGAGCATTTCTGTCATATAGAGAAGCCCCTGTCCGGATGTAGCGGAAAATGATCGTGCCCCTGTCATGGAGCTTCCTACGAGTGCCGCCATAACTGAATGCTCAGATTCAACACGGATATATTTCGCATCAAGTTCTTTGCTATCAACAAAATCGGACAGTTTTTCCACTACTGTGGTCTGGGGTGTGATTGGGTATGCGCTGATCACATTAACATTGGAGCATTTAGCGCCCCATGCCGCAGCATAATTGCCGGACATGATTAATATATTTTCTTTTTCCTGTTCTGTTTTCATCATTAATAGTCTTTTTTTTATTATTCCTTTTCTCTAACCATTTCCAATGCTTTTTTGGGACAGATTGAAGCACAGATGCCGCAGCCTTTACAAAACATGTAATCTATTTCGGGGAGAGCCTCCTCTTTGTACGATATGACCCCGTCAGGGCAATATAGATAACACATGCCGCATTTGTTGCACAGCTTTGCATTGAGTTCAGGTTTAAATGTTCGCCATTCGCCTGTTGCGCCAATGCTGCCGAGCTGGGGATAAGAAACTGGCACATGGGGCAGCTCCTTCCAGGATTTGTACGGCTGCGGCGCTGCAGGCAGTTTGTCTGATTTTTCCATTATTTGTAAATCCTCTTAAATAAAAACAAAATACATCCTGATATTAAATGGTATAGCGTTTAAACAAATATTG
>CAZNFB010000253.1:0-4278 GCA_964572105.1 uncultured Desulfobacteraceae bacterium | reverse complement strand
TTTAGGTAACCAGTGATCAAAATCATGTTTTACGGCATCATAAGTGTGCATTCCGTCTATATGGAGCAGATCAATTTCTCCATCGGAAAATTGGGACAGGGCATTATCAAAGGTCATGGGGAGGAGGGTTGAAAAATGTCCGTACAGCGGATCATGATAAAGACGCAATTCATCATATATATCAGTACTGTAAAAACCCGCGTGCTGATCTCCCTTCCAGGAATCAACAGCATAACAGCGCGTGGCCAGATTAAGTTCTTCCACCGCCTGGCAAAAAGTACAATAGGAATCACCTTTGTGGGTGCCAAGTTCAACAAATACGCGGGGTCGATGCAAAGCAATCAGCGCAAATGCCGCCGGAATCAGCCCATGCCACGAAACTACTTCGGTGAAACGGCGTGGGGATGAAAATATAATAGGATAATCAAGGGGATTAAACTGCATATTCACCTGAAATCGAAATTTATTAAATTCACAAAGCAACAGGAAGCTGTATTTTAATCGTGGGCAGAAAGGATATAAAGATATCTTCCTATCCCCTTTTTGTCAAAAAAAATAACTTTAAACAACACTTAAACCAATGTCAAACTAAAAAAGGCAACGCCTTTGACCAGCGTTGCCTTTTTTTTACTAATTTTTTTTATTTTACCAATATGGGCATTCCCATCATGGGCCATATAAACAGTACTGCTACACCAACCATTATCATTAAAATAACGCTGGCTGGAATACCATATTTGAAAAATTCTCCTGTTGTAAACTGTTTTGAATCATATGCAATGGCATTGGGGGCGGCACCCACCAAAAGCAGAAAAGGCATACCTGCTGTAACCAGCGCCGCAAAGAGAATCACCTCGGGTGCAACACCAAGGTATGGTGCAATTACAAGGGCAACAGGCAAGGATATGGCAATTGCAGCAACATTCATAATAAAATTGGTCATCATCATTACGAAAAATGCAATGCTCATCACAAAAACAAACCAGTGTGATTTTTGAAACATGGTAAGCCAGTTTATGGCAAGCCATTGAGCTGCACCGGTCTCCCAAAGACAAAACCCAATACTCATGGCGCCACCAAAAAGTAAAATTATGTTCCATGGCACTGTTTCAAGGTCATCAATATCGAGTATTCTAAGAACAAAAAAGAGTATTGTAGAAATAAGAATAAGCGCAGTTTTGTCCACTGGCTGAAGCATCGGAACAAATGACCTTAAGGACATAATAAGTATACAGGAAAAAACAATGCCTGCAGCAATAATTTCATTTTTTGTAATTTTTCCCATGGCAGTGCTGAGTTTTTTAGCTTTTTCTTTAAGACCCGGGATGCTCTTTTTTTCAGGTTTGAAAAAAATCATGAAAAACCCCCATAAGATGAAGACCATTATCCATCCAATGGGAAACATGTAAAAGGATAGTTCAAAAAATGAGATCTCTTTTCCGATTATATCCTTGTAAAAACCGATTGCAACAGCTCCCCTTGCGGCACCAAGGAGAGTGACGATACTTCCGGCACCTGCCACATATGCCATTCCCATGAATAACCCTTTTCCAAAATTTGTGGGGGTATCATCATCAGCGTACAATCCATAAATTGTAACAAGAAGGGGATACATTGTTGCCGCCACAGCAGTATGGGCCATTATGTGAGACAGGGCAGCTGTTACCACAAAACACCCCAGATAAATCATACTTGTTTTCTCCCCCACAATGGAGAGCATCTTGTATGCAAGGCGTCGCGTTAGTCCTGTTTTGGTAAAGACCATCCCGATAACAAGGGATGCAAAGATAAAAAGAACAGAAGGTGTCATAAAATCTTTAAAAGCTGATTCTGCCGACCGAATTAAAAAAAGTACCTGTAATACACCTATTGTAAGGCTGGTTATTCCAATGGGTACCACTTCAAAAATCCACCAGGTTCCTCCAAGAAGAAAAACAGCAAGTGCTCCCTTTGCCTCCCTGCTGAGAGCAAAATGTTTTCCCGAAGGGTCAACAGCATCCGGCCATGGCGGAGCAAAGTTAACTACAAAAAACAGAATCAGTCCGATTAATAAAAAAAGAATACATTTCCAGTCTATTTTAGAACTTGTTAAAGTTGTCGCTTGAATCGTCATACTAATAATTTCCTAAAATCACCACCCACGTGTTTTTATAATGTTATTAATTTCCGCCTCTCGAATACGCTCCTCATGCTCCTGCTTAACAGCATTGGCCTGAGCAATTTTTCCCACAAGAAGCTCAGTGTCAGCAGGTTTCATCAGAAAATCAAAGGCTCCCAGTTTCATTCCTTCGATGGCATTATCCACCGTAGCCTCACCGGTCAGCATAATCACTGGAATAAGAGGCTTGATTGTTTTTATTTTTCTGAGGGTTTCAATACCTGTAATTTCCGGCATAAGAACATCTAAAATAATGACATCAAAATCTATTTTCTCTACTATTTCAATGGCTCCTGCTCCTGAAAATGCAGTTGCAACGGAAAAATCCCTTAGTTTCAGCCTTTCGGCCAATGTTTCAACAAAATCTTTTTCATCATCAACAATTAATACTTTTATTTTCATTATGTCTAATCTCCTGTTGAGATAATAAAATAACACCATAGATGTTTAGATAAATAATTTCACCAGGTTATTGGCGACTGCGTATTATAATACGCCTTCCTCCCTTTGACCTGTGCCGAATTTTAAAATCGGGTAATTATTTAAAAATCTATAGTTCAACAGTTAAAAAATCAGGAATTGGTTCCAATTTTGGTCATTAAATGTCAGAGCTGAGCGTATTGCTGAAATTAAAACCAAGCCCAAAAATCATTAATTAATTATTTTTATTCAAATTAATTTTTTCATATGCCCGCTTCATTGTGTCAGTGAGCTGATCAATATCAGCAGGTTTTTGTAAATAAGCAAAAGCGCCTAGATCCATACAAACATTTTTATCCTTTTCCGACCCGTGCCCGGTGAGAATAATTACTTCGATTCCAGGTTTTGTCTGTTTGATTTTTCTTAAAACTTCAAAGCCATCTATGCCGGGCATCTTGAGATCAAGAACCATAACTTCAGTCTCTTCCTGATCGGTAAAGTCAAGAGCCTCTTGTCCGTTATATACAACTTCGCTTGCAAACTGCCGCATTTTAAGGCGTTCTGACAAGGTCTGAACAAAATCTTTTTCATCATCTACAAGGAGTATCCTGAGAGGTGTTTCAAATTCATGGCTGTAAACTATGTCATTTTTATAGTAATTTTGCCCGATTGTTGTGTCCACAGACTTAACCCCTGGAACTTTTTGCACAATGTTTATAATTTTTTGCTGAAATTTTGATAACATCATCAGCTTCTTATTAATGGTCACAACGATATTTCCATCATTGGACGCTGCCATCAATCCGCCGCCGATTTCAGATAACACAAATTCAACATTGGCTGCGAGTTTAAAATCAAAAACTTCTTTTTCTACTATATCCTTAGGAATATCAGATAATTTTTCACTATGCTCCAAAATAAGCTCTACAGAGTCAGTTGTGTTAAGCTTATCTGTTGGAATTACTATGTCGTAAAGTGATTTGTCCCAGGCTTTTTTTCCTGATATGGTGTTTACCCACAAAAACGCGTACCTGTCAGACGTTTCCATCTTCTTTTTTATCTCTTTTTCAGACAATCCAAGCTTATCCATCCCATTTTTAATACGTTTGCTTTTATCTGTAATTATTAAAACGCGCATCACATGTGATAGATCTTGCGGCACAAGATGGGGTATAATTCCATGGAAAATACAATCCCCTTTTGATATGTACTCAGAAACTGCTTTTTTTATGCAGGCAATGCATTTTTCCTGTTCATGGGTAAAATCATTAAATGCAAGTTTTCTACTTTGGATAACCTTTAATAAAGTTGCCTCTTTAATTCCGTCCCTGCGCACAATTTCCCCGATTATGTCATTGTCGGTAATGACTTCACAGCTAAGAGTTTCAGAAAGCTTTTGAACTCTCTCTCCTGTATTTGAATAGATTCCGCTTGTTATTGCAATTATTGGCATATTTACCTCCATTTTTTTATTTCAATAGCTTTTCAGATAATTAATTCCACAAGGATAAAAAATCTGATAAAAATTTTATAGTCCGTTGATCAAAAATTTTAACAAATAATCGGGCTTTGTTTTATCCTGGACACTCACATCTCATATTCCAAAATGGCCGAAATTAAAACCAACCTCAAATAATCCTGTGAAATTACTTAGGAACGGAGATGAAATAAGTTGAGCAGAAATAGCGCAGGATTTTGGC
>CAZNFB010000252.1:0-4278 GCA_964572105.1 uncultured Desulfobacteraceae bacterium | reverse complement strand
ATGCTCAAAAAATTATCCTCGAAATATCAACTATATGTCTGCGGTAATTTTTTGATCAAGCCTTGATTTTGAAAAAATTTGCTATTCTCGGACAGCCTCCTGGGCTGCTTTTTCAATAGCAGTAAACTCTTCAGCATTTAGCACACAATCGACATCGAGCAGAATCTTGCCCCCCTTTTTTTGTTTTTTTAGTTAAAACAAAAACCGTATTAATTTATTCTTAAAACAAATAACTAATTTTTAAAAATATGATGTATAAACTTTATGGATTTGTAAGTATTCAGCGACGCTAATTTTAAGCATGCTCCAGGTATGATCTGATTAAAACTTTAAAATTATTTGAACGTATTAGAGAGGGTTACAAAAAACCCATCGGGCTGAACCTGGTTGTATCATTTTGAAAAAGAGCAGTAAAAGGGAGAGGGAGGGGGAGCAGAAAAGCAATCAAGTTTATATCAGCACTTTAAACGTAAATATATCGGAATCCCAGCAAAGTCAATTTTTTTATATTTTTTTTGTAAAAAAATCAAGGAAGCTACTATTCGTGTAAATTCAGCTCATTAGATAGCTTATCTATAATCCAAAAATATTATTTTCCAGATTTATTAAACCAGATTTATTAAAACAGACCGCTTCCGGAAATTAATTACACGAAAACCATAAAACAGCTTTTAACAAATATTCTATTGACATTTACCTCAATAATTAATATTAAAAGAAAAAAATAGATATTTTAATTGGCTTTTTAACGGAATACGGTGAAAATCCGTAACGGTCCCGCCGCTGTAATCTGAAATATCAAACACTATTTGAATGTCACTCTATTTAAATGTCACTGGCCTTTCATGGCTGGGAAGGCGTGTTTGGTTATTTATCAGTAAGTCAGAAGACGAAGCAGACAGTTATACTATAAAAAGAAGGAACTTAATGGTAAAGGGTTCTGACAGAATTTCTCTATTTCTGTCAGAACCCTTTTTTTTTGCGAAAAACTCTAAATCCAAGGAACATTTATAATGAAAACCCAGATAGAACTTGCAAGAGAAGGAATCATAACTGACCAGATAAAACAGGTCGCTGAAGGGGAAGGATTTTCCCAGGAAGTTATACGTCACCGTGTTGCAAAGGGAGAGATTGTCATACCTAATAACCCGTCCCGTAAAACTCAAAAAGCAGTTGGAATAGGTTTGGGGCTGAGAACCAAAGTTAATGCTTCCATAGGAACATCTTCTGATATTTGTGATATTGATCTTGAAATCCGTAAAGCCATAGCAGCCGAAGAAGAAGGGGCGGACACCCTGATGGAACTGTCAGCAGGTGGAGACCTTGATGCCATTCGCAGAGCAGTTCTTGCAAACACCAATCTCCCTGTGGGAAATGTACCTTTATACCAGGCCTTTTGCGAAACCGCCCGCAAATATAATAATCCAAGCAAATTAGACCCTGAATTTCTTTTTGACCTCATTGAAAAACAGCTTGCCGATGGATTAAGTTTTATGGCTATTCACTGCGGAATTAACCAGTATACCATAGAACGTTTACGCAAACAGGGATACCGCTATGGAGGCCTTGTATCAAAAGGGGGGACATTTATGGTGGCATGGATGGACAGCACAGGAAAAGAGAACCCTCTTTATGAACAGTTTGACCGTGTATGCGGCCTGATGAAAAAATATGATGCTGTTCTTTCCCTGGGAAATGGAATAAGGGCGGGGGCTATTCACGACAGCCACGACAGAGCACAAATGGCGGAAATGATCATCAACTGCGAACTTGCAGAGTTAGGAAGAGAGATGGGTTGCCAAATGATGGTGGAAGGCCCGGGCCATGTCCCCTTAGATGAAATAGAGGGTAATATAATGCTTGAAAAACGGATGAGCGGAAATGCACCATATTATGTTCTTGGTCCTATTCCGGCTGATACCGGTGCCGGTTATGATCACGTGGTTGCAGCAATAGGTGCAGCAAACTCAAGCAGATACGGCGCAGACCTCATCTGTTATATTACTCCATCCGAGCACCTTGCCCTCCCCAATGAAGAGGATGTCCGAGAAGGTGTAAGAATTGTAAGATTAGCTGTGAGGGTAGGTGATATCGCAAAATACCCGGAACGTCGGGAAAATGAGAAACTGGCAGCCATGGCAAGACGTGATATGCGATGGGATGATCTTGAAAGCCTTTTAATGTTTCCGGACATAGCAAAAAAAATTCGCCAGAGCAGGGAACCTGCCAAAGAAGAGACATGCACAATGTGTGGAGATTTCTGCGCAATGAAAAAAGGGATGGAAGTCTTTGAACATGATATTAAGGGAGACAAAATTGCAAAAAGACCTTCTGCAAAAAACAGCTAACTCTATAAAATGCCCCGACGCAAAAATATATGCCAGGGCAATGGAGCGCCTGGCAAACCAGGCAAGACCTGCAGGCAGCCTGGGAGTTTTGGAACCCCTGTCAGCCAGGCTTGCCGGGATTGCCAAAAAGATTGATGTTCCATTGAAAAAAAAAATCGTTGTCACCTGCGCAGGGGATCATGGGGTTGCAGCGGAAGGGGTAAGCGTTTTTCCCCAGGAAGTAACAGCTCAAATGGTTTACAATTTTGTTAATGGAGGCGCAGCTGTAAGTGTGCTGGCAAAACACCACGGAGCCGAAGTAAAGGTAGCAGACCTTGGGGTAAACCATAATTTTGAACCTGAACTCCCAATTCTTCATAAAAAAATCCGCAGATCAACAAACAATTTTGTACATGGGCCGGCAATGACAGAACAAGAGGCTGTAAAATCCATTGAAGCTGGAATAACAATTGTCAATGAACTCATGGCCCATGAACCCCTGGATATACTCGGCACAGGCGACATGGGAATCGGAAATACAACACCATCTACCGCAATCATAGCAGCCTTTTCCGGTATTTCTCCAGAAAAACTCACAGGCCGGGGCACAGGGATTGATGATGATCAATTGAAAAATAAAATTAAAATAATAGAAAAAGGACTTGCTCAAAACAATCCCGACTCAAAAAATCCCATTGACGTTCTGGCAAAGGTGGGAGGCTTTGAAATCGGTGCCATCGCAGGCCTTGTTATCGGCGCCGCTGCCCACGAAATACCAGTTGTATGCGACGGGTTCATATCCACAGCCGGTGCTCTTATAGCATGCGAATTTGCTCCAAAAGCAAAAAAATATCTTTTCGCAAGCCACAGCTCCGTTGAAACAGGCCACAGATTCATGCTGAACCGTCTTGGCCTACAACCCCTTTTTGACTTTAAATTCCGTTTAGGCGAAGGAACAGGAGCGGTTCTTGCCATGGATTTTCTTGACACAGCCACACGTATACTTGCAGAAATCAAAACATTTGAAGAAGTGGGAATAAATAATGCTCAATAGAGCAGCAAAGGTGGCATAACCTAACAATTGTCAAGTTCTGCCGCCCCTCACAATTCAATTCTCATAAGATCTTTTGCAAGAACCAATGGCCCGGCATATGTTTTACGGCATTCCTCTTCCATATCAGCCCCTTCGCATTCAGGATAAAAATGGGTCAAAACCAGTTTTTTTACATTGGCCCGTGTTGCGATTTCACCGGCCAGAGAAGGTGTCAGATGCCCGGGTACTTTTAAATCATCAGGAAAAGCAGATTCACAAATCAAAAGATCTGTATCTTTTGCCAGAAAAATCAGATTTTCAGAAAAATCCGTATCCCCTGAATATACAAAAGACTTCCCATTGATACCTGATACTTTGTAGGCAATACTCTCCACATTGTGGGAAACAGGAGCCGACACCAGAGTAAAAGCGTCAAAAGCAACCCTGTCAAAGGCCAGATTATCCATCTCGATTAATTTTAAGATATCCGGTCCTGGATCTATCCATTCCCCATAGGCCCCCTTAAGACCGGAGTAAAATTGAACAAGTCCCCTCCCCCCCACAAGGCAAAGAGGTGTCTTGCGCTGCTCAGGATATTTCATTGAAAAAAGCAGAGATGCAACCTCTCCTGAATGATCCGGATGAAAATGGCTCAAAAAAAGATAGGAAACATCAAAAATACTAACCCCTGCCTGAAGAAGCCTCTGTATTGTTCCCGCACCGGAATCAAACAAAAGATTTACCCCTTCAATATTCAAAAGTACGCTGCAGGAGCTTCTGACCAGTGATGGAACACAGGTTCCGGAACCAAGAATAGTGACAAATGTATTTTCTTTTTCTGCGGTTGCCATTAATAACATGCCTTTAATAATAATAAAAAATAGAGAGTCTATTTTCGAGCTCCGCTCTGGAACTTAA
>CAZNFB010000251.1:0-4284 GCA_964572105.1 uncultured Desulfobacteraceae bacterium | reverse complement strand
TTCTAACCGGACACTGCTGAATGAAAATTGAACAATTGCAAAAAAAAAGGAAGTAATATGAAAGAAGCAGTGATTGTCAGTACGGTGAGGACCCCTTTGGGCGCATTTAACGGATCTTTGTGCAATATTGGAGCAACAGACCTTGGTGCCGTTGTAATTAAGGAAGCTGTGCAGCGGGCCGGAATTAATAAAGAAAATGTTGATGAAATTATCATGGGGCTTGTCCTTCCCTGCGGTTATGGTCAGAATCCTGCAAAACAGGCTGCAGTTAAGGCAGAAATGCCATGGAAGGCTGAGTGCATAACCATTAATAAGGTCTGCGGATCATCTTTAAAAGCTGTAATGCTTGCGGCTCAAGCTGTTCAGACGGGTGATGCAGATATAGTGGTTGCCGGAGGGATGGAGACCATGAGCATGGCCCCCTATTACCTTGAAAAAGCCAGAACAGGTTATCGCATGGGGCCTGGGGTACTTCAGGATCATATGATTCATGACGGGCTATGGGACATAGTAAACGATTTTCATATGGGAATTTCAAACGAGCTTTGCTCTGAAAAGTATAATATCACCAGAAAAGATCAGGATCTTTTTGCGGCAGAGTCCTACAGACGCGCCTTTGCAGCAGTGGAATCGGACAGGTTTAAAGACGAGATCGTACCTGTTGAAATCCCCATGCGTAAAGGGAAAAGTAAACTTTTTGATAAAGACGAATGCCCCCAGGAAACAGACTACGAATTATTATCAAAAATGAAAAGTGCTTTTAAAAAAGGTGGTGTGGGTACAGCAGGAAACGCATCAATAATCAGTGACGGAGCCGCTGCAGTGGTGGTAATGTCAAAAGAAAAAGCAGAAGAATTAGGCTGCCGGATAATGGCGACAATAGGGGCCCAGGCATCTTACGGAATAGATATGAAGTATGTCCTTGTGGCTCCCATCTGGGCAATTCCCAAGTGTCTAAAAAAAGAGGGGATTGATATAAGTGACGTGGACCTTTTTGAAGTTAATGAGGCCTTTAGCGGCTCCAGCGTTGCAATAGCAAGAGAGCTTGGTCTTGATTCTGACAAGGTCAATCTAAACGGAGGTTCTGTGGCATTGGGACATCCCATAGGCGCCAGTGGATGCCGGGTACTTATAACCCTTATAAATGAAATGATAAAACGTGATAATAAAACCGGCCTTGCTTCTCTATGCCTGGGGGGCGGAGAGGCTGTGGCAATGATTGTTAAACGGTAAAGCCCTATAACGGTGCCAGCTAATATAAGATCACAGGAGATAAAAATATGGGATGGTCAGAAATAAGAATTCAGCAGTATATTCATGGAGAAGAAGCTACCTGGCTGGAAAAAAGACTTCTGGAGCATGCAAATCCGGTGCATCTCGTATTCCAGGCCATGGGCGTGCCATTACTTATTGCAGGGCTATGGATACATAATTGGGGTTTGATGATTGCCGGTGGGGTTTTAAACGTTATTGGTCATTTATATTGCTGGACAAAACGTACTGATTAAATTGAGCACCTGAACAAAAATTTCTGATTTTTGTTCAGGTGCTAGTTCAGGTCTTTCAAAATCTTTTCCACATCTTTTATAGTCAGGCAACGTTTTGTCTCAACACTTTTATCCTTGATTTTTGCAACAATTTTTTTCAGATCATTTTTCTGATACTTAATATTATTCGATTTCAGATATTTTTCCACAAGATTTTTTCCACATAGCACATTAAGGAAATATTCTTCCTTTGATGACATTCCAAATTTTCCCAGGGCATGGGTCCCTGCAACATGGGATTTAATTCCTTCTCCAAAAAAAGGGGTGTTATAGTTTAGGAGATTTATGCCGGTTTTTTTAAAACACAATTCATCGACATATTCATAGTATTTGCGAAATAAATCTATATTTTCAGTTTCAAGGTTCAAACCAAACCCCTGTTCCTTAAGGCACTTTCCCGTAATAAAAAGATCCCCGATTCCGTTTCTTTCACCAATCCCCAGCGCCCCCACTCCCATGGCACCGGCTCCGGCAATTACACCCATAATAGTATTTCCCGTAGCCATACCCAGGTCGTTATGGCAATGAACACTTATTACGGTTTTTTTACCCTTTGTAAATTTGGAAATATATTTTATCCGGTCAAAAAATTGATTGGGACACATAACTCCAGAGGTATCAGGAAGGGAGAGAATATCGATTTTTAAGGTATCTATTAAATATTCTACAGATTTTTCAAGGATGTTCAGGTCTGTTTTTCCAATATCGAGCATGCTGACTTCTATGGAAGCTTCTTTTACATTGGACCTTATGAACCGGATTGTCTCTTCCAGGGAAGTAAAGATCTGCTCAATCCTCTGACGTTTCAGCATATCTTCGGTTACAGCTGTATGGAGGTGAAAATCGGTGAGACCATATTCTGCCATCTGTTTTACATCAGCAATAAGGGCGCGGCTAAGTGGTGCAACATGAATATTATATCCCCGGGTTTCTGTTTCACGGCACATTTGCCTGATTTTAAAGGCCTCACTTTCATGGGCCGGGGGATATGCAGACTGGGAGATATCCACCCCCAGTGATTCCTGGAACTCAAGGATCTTAAGCCTTTCATCCAGAGAAAACATCAATCCCCTGTACTGCATACCTTCCCGAATTGTCTGGTCGATTACAATGACCCTGCGGCCGTTCATAATTACACACCTTTATTAAAAATTAATGCGGCTTTAACAAAATCCGCAAACAGAGGATGAGCAGACATGGGACGGGATTTAAACTCCGGATGAAACTGGCACCCCAGAAACCATGGATGATTATCAACTTCAACAATTTCCACCAGTTCTCCATCCGGTGACAAACCACTGAAAATCATCCCTTTTTCCGTTAAAACATTTTTATATTTGTTGTTAAACTCATACCTGTGGCGATGACGTTCCATAATACAGGAAGAGTTATAAGCTGTAAAAGCCAGGGTATTTTTAAGTATATCGCACGAATATGCTCCCAGGCGCATGGTTCCGCCCTTATCCGATGTTATATCCCGCTTTTGCACAGTTTTTGTTCTTTCATCATACCATTTACTCATGAGATAAATAAGAGGATCAGGAGTCTCATCATCAAATTCGGTACTATGGCTATTTGGCAGACCAGCAACATTACGTGCAAATTCTATAACTGCAATCTGCATCCCCAAACATATACCCAAAAAAGGGACCTGATTTTCCCTTGCATATTTAACAGCGGTTATTTTCCCATCAATGCCGCGGGAGCCGAATCCTCCCGGCACCAATATTCCGTCAACATCCTGCAATCTCTCTTTAACAGTCTCTTTGTTAATTTCTTCGGAATCGACAAATAAAAGATTAACCCGGCTGTTATTTGCTATCCCGCCATGACATAACGCCTCATTTAAGCTTTTATATGATTCTGTGAGATTAACATATTTGCCGACAATGGCTATATTTACCGAATGTTCAGGCTCTTTAAATTTTTTTACAACCTCTTCCCATGCTTCAAGCCTCGGTGTCCGTGCCCATATTTGAAGAAGTTCCGTTATCTTATCATCAAGCCCTTCCTGGTGAAATACCAGAGGGACTTCATAAATACACTCCACATCTTTTGCGGTGATCACAGCGTCCACACTGATATTACAAAATAGTGCTATTTTTGACTTTATACTGTCCGATAAGAACCTGTCAGTACGGCACAAAAGAATATCAGGCTGAATACCTATGCTCCTGAGCTCCTTTACGCTGTGCTGAGTCGGCTTTGTTTTTACTTCTTTTGCAGTGGCAATATATGGAACCAGAGTGAGGTGAATATACAGCACATTCTCCTTCCCCACATCTGACCTGAATTGGCGTATTGCTTCAAGAAAAGGGAGGCTTTCTATATCGCCTATGGTTCCGCCGATTTCAACAATCACAATATCAGCATCATCCGCCACAAGCTTTATACTCTCTTTTATTTCATCTGTAATATGGGGGATTACCTGAACAGTTCCGCCAAGATACTCACCCTTTCTCTCTTTTGTTATGACCGAATGGTAAATTTTCCCTGTGGTAAAATTATTTTTTTTACCAAGCTTCGCACAGGTAAACCGTTCATAATGGCCGAGGTCAAGATCTGTTTCAGCCCCATCATCTGTTACAAAAACTTCCCCATGCTGGAAAGGATTCATTGTTCCGGGATCAACATTAATATACGGATCAAGTTTTTGAATGGTTATACTTAACCCCCTGCTTTCAAGGAGAGTCCCTATGGCTGCAGAGGCCAGACCTTTACCCAAAGAAGAAAGGAC
>CAZNFB010000250.1:0-4304 GCA_964572105.1 uncultured Desulfobacteraceae bacterium | reverse complement strand
ATAGCGGAAAAAACAATTAAACTTTCCGTATTTTCTTTTTTGCAATTTTCTAACCAGACATTACCGATAAAAAATGTATATTGTTTAGTGTTGAATAAAATCCGTTTTTTTAGCCGATATCTGCGTTGATCTCAAAGGAAAATTCGGGCTCAGCTCTAAGCTTTGACTGGTGCTATTTAAAAATAAAAACATATTGATCAAAATGGCCCATTAAACGATATTTTTGTAGCTTTTCAATAATTTGATCCGAAAGTATGGTCTCTGCCGGTATAATAATAGCGCCTGTCTTCATTCTCACATCGTCTGCGAGTATCATTCCTTTTTTTAAATTTTTTATGGATGTTTTAAGATACTTTTTTTCATTTTCCTCACGAATTTTTTCAGCATTTATAGTAAATAGCTGATCGACCATGGCTGGTGCCAGTTGATATCCGGATAAAGCGTGCAGTTTTTCTGTAATTTTTTCCAGGGGGATTCCCCCTTTGTGGATAATATTATCATAAATAGAAGCAGCAGAGACTATCTGGGCAAGCAAGGGAATTTCATTACCTGAAAGGCCGTCGGGAAATCCTTTGCCGTTGAACTGTTCATGATGAGACCTGATAATTCTGGCGATATCACGCATAGTTTCGATTTCATTGAATATTATCTCTCCTCTTACAGGGTGAGACAGATATTGCAGCTTTTCATCGGCACTTAATTCGGTTCTTTTTTTGGACAATATTTTATCAGGAAGACCTATGAGCCCAATGTCATGGAGTAAGCCGGCAGCTTCTGCAAGTTCATAGTCTTCATCTGAAACATTCGAGTTCATTTTAGCAAGTTTGATTGATAGTTTACCGACTCGCTGGGAGTGACTTCCAAGGTCTTTATTGTAAACTTCAAGAAGATTTACAAAAGTTCTAAGGGTCTGGAAATAATTTTTTTTTATGAATTCATATTTGTCCTGGAGTTTTTTCTCCAGGGATATAATTCTGGTTCCAATATTAATACGGGATTTGAGTTCCTCAAAATTTACAGGCTTTGTGATATAATCATCTGCTCCCGCATCCAGGGCCTCGGCTATATTTTTTTTATCAGTTTCAGCACTTACGATGATGACATATATGTATTTTTTAAAATTTGTATTTCGTATTTTTTTACAAAGATCCAGCCCATTCATCTGCGGCATAATCCAGTCAGTAATAACTATATCCACAGGTAGTTTGTTGAGCATATCCCATGCCATTATTCCATTTTCTGCGGTATGAACCAAGTGCCCAAACCAGCTTATATTAAGTTTATATTGCTGCAGAGTCGTTTTGTTATCGTCTATTACAAGAAGTTCCATTATTAACCAAAATTATTTGGTGCCCAAGGGTCCACCATGAAATTTTTTATAGTTCAAGGGAGATTAAAAAAACATGGTTTTTATTCAGGCAGTTTTACTTGATTTTTTTTTAACGATTTCTTTAAAAAAAAGGATAGAATGCTTGCCTGCTTATATATTTTTATGCATTTTTTAAGCCATAAAAATATATCCCCAGTAAGATATTTTTATCCCATATTGTCCCTTGAATTATCACTTGTTGTGAAAAGATAAATTTGTTCAGTTAATACATTGACGAGTCGTCAAGAATATGACACAAGCAAAGAGGCCGCATTTAAACGATGGCGGTATTAAAAAATTCTGGCTCGGGTATGCACTATAGATGTTCAAATAAATCATTTCATTCTGTTATCGTTTTAATATTTTTCTTTGAAGAGATTTAAAAAGATATTGTTCCTGTTTTTGATGGGGATTCAAGGCAGAATCCTTTAAAAAAAGTTAATTTTCCTTCAGACGATGAGATAGATTGCCATAGAATTGATTAAAGAAGATTTTAAATCATCTTAAATTAAAATTAAAGAGGTCCAAATTATGGAGTCGATGTCTGATAATAATACCCATATTTTAATAGTTGATGATGACCTGGGTACTCTTTTGACTCTCAAAGCAGGGATGGTTAACGCAGGAATTCCTGAGCCTACCACCCTTTCCGACAGTAGGCGGGTAATTGATCTTATTAGAATTTATCACTTCAAGGTTGTACTTCTTGATATTATTATGCCCCATGTTACAGGCATAGAACTTTTGAAACAGATAAAAAAAGAATTTCCCGAGACAGTAGTAATTATTATGACGGCACTTGATGATGTGGCCACCGCTGTTGATGCTATAAAATTTGGTGCCTATGATTATCTTGTCAAGCCTTTAAGTATGAATAAGCTTGTATTGATCGTGAATCGGGCTTTAGAAAGATATAATTTACAATTCGGTTTATCCTTTTTTGAAAGAAAACAATTATTTGCAGGTCTTGTAAATCTTGAAGCGTTTAAAGATATTGTGTCCGAAGATGAAAAAATGGCTATGCTTTTTCACCAGGTTGAAGCTGTGGCATCCACCGATTATAATGTGGTTATAACAGGTGAATCAGGAGTGGGTAAGGAAAAAATTGCACGTGTTGTACATAATCTTAGCAGCCGCGCTAAAGCTCCTTTTATTGCAGTCAACATGGCTGCATTCAGTGCAACATTATTTGAATCTGAATTTTTTGGATATTCCAAGGGAGCATATACAGATGCTATTAAAGATAAAAAGGGTTTTTTTGAGCAAACAGAGGGGGGTACCCTTTTTCTTGACGAAATTACTGAGCTTGATATGTCGCTGCAGGGTAAACTTTTACGTGTTATTGAAGAACGTGAGCTTTATCGTATTGGAAGTACCCGCGCAAGGGCCATAGATGTTCATCTGATATCTGCCACAAATCGTGATATCAATAAGGAAATTGAAAAAGGGCGTTTTAGAGCCGACCTTTACTATCGACTTAATATGTACAATATCAGGATCCCGCCTTTACGAGAAAGAAAAAAAGATATACTTCCTTTGGCACGATTCTTCCTGAAAAAATATTCAAAAAAAAGTAATAAGATGATCAAATTAATTTCTAATGAATTATCTGCCTGGTTACTGGAATATCCATTTCCAGGAAATGTACGGGAACTGGAAAATATAATAGCAGGAGCAGTGATCCTGGAAAAGGCTGATACGCTTGGTGTGCCATCGGTTAAGGATTTTGAACCGCGCATCAAAGAAACAAAAAACTGTGAAAATGGATTTGCTACACTTGCTGAACTTGAAAAAGAGCATCTTAAAGCTGCTTTGGAGAAGACCCAGGGAAATCGTGTTGAAACTGCTAAACTTCTGGGTGTAAATGCAACAACTGTTTACAGAAAAATACAAAAATATAACATTATTTCTGGTGAATAACAAATGTTCGGCTGGAATTTTGCATAAGTTTTGCATAAGTAAGGGCTGGTTGTTTTTATTCCGTGCAATTTCTTATAGATTGTCAGATAATTACCCGATTTTAAAAATTAGCACAAGGCCAGAGGGAGGAAGGCGTATTGTAATACTCCGACGACCGATAACGCAGTGAACTTATTTATGTGACAATCTATAACCTGAGACCACTGGTTTTTATTGTAAATATGAAAAATATAGATAAAATTTTTGATGCTCAAATCGCAAGTATACTAAAAGAGTTGCAGCAGGACAAGGCTCTTATAAGAATGTATATAAAGAATAAAGAACATGAATACCTTGTGATTATTGAAGGCGTTCGAACATTATTTGTTTTTTCCAGATTCCTTGTCTACTGTTCCAGGGAATTCATAGAGATTGTGGCTGAGGATCAGTCCCTTAAAATATTTTTTGAATTTTCAAAGGAAAGTATAAAATATCTTTTCAAAACAACCATAATTAAAGTAGATGGAGATAAAATCTGGTTCAAATTTCCTGAATTTATTGAAAAATATCAGCGTAGAATGAATTTCAGGGTGGATGTACCATTGGAAACAAAATTTTTTTGTGAAATAGAGTCAAAACAGTGTAGCCTCGAAGTGGTTAATATAAGCTCAGGAGGCTTTCTTCTTTGCGATGATAAATCAGGTGAAAGTGATATATGCTTTGAACCTGGGGAAGTGTTAAATAATGTTGAATTCGTATTTCCGAATTTCGAAGAAAAAATAGAGGAAGTACAGGTTCATAAAATAGAGATTATAAGGTCAGAAAAAAGTATAAAAAAGAGATGCCGCTACTATGCTGTTAAAATAATTGAAATTAACTATAAAGAAGAAGAAAAACTTTCACAGGCAGTTTTGAGCTTACAAAGATATGCTCTACGCAGCAAAATAAAATAATCAGATTATAAAATTAACCGTATACCCACTCACTTTGCAGAGCCTGGGAGCGAAGATATAGATGGTTATATAAATAATTTCAG
>CAZNFB010000249.1:0-4313 GCA_964572105.1 uncultured Desulfobacteraceae bacterium | reverse complement strand
TATTCTTGCGTTTTCGCGCCTTGCCAGACGGGTGCCTCAACACTTAAAATAGCCAACTTATTTTTTAGCGAACCCTAAGGGCTCGCTAAAATGTAAATTCATTTTTGAGTGAACCCTAAGGAGACAAATATGATTGAAAAAATTATTGCCCTGTCATTAAAAAAAAGACTGATTATTGGTCTGGTTCTGGCTACTGTAATCGCCGCAGGCATCTATCAATACCGACGACTGCCCACAGACGCATTCCCCGATATATCACCGGTGATGGTTCCGATTTTTGCAGAAGCCCACGGTATGGCTCCGGAAGAAATTGAACGGCTGATCACTTTCCCCATCGAATCAGCCATGAATGGGCTTCCGGGAGTAAAATTAGTCAAGTCCACTTCCGCATTTGGTATGGCAGTAATTTATGTCTATTTCAAGGACAACATGAATATCTATTTTGCAAGGCAGATTGTTTCGGAACGGATGACCGGTGCCATGGCCGAACTGCCGGAAATGCATGATCCGCCTGTTTTAGGTCCAATATCAACAGGACTGGGCGAGGTCTTTATGTATTATCTTACAGCAAATGATAAAGTAGATACAAAAGGTAAGGATAAAAACACTTATCTCAGGGAACTCAATGATTGGTTTGTAAAGTTTCAGCTGCAAACCGTTCCCGGAGTGACTGAAATCCTCTCCATGGGCGGTCATATTCTCCAGTATCAAATAAAGGTAAATCCCTATTTGCTGAGCAAATATAACCTTGGGCTTGAAGATCTGGAAGCAGCTATCACAGGCAATAATGCCAATGCTGGAGGTCAGTTTCTTGTTTTGGGGTCAGAAGAGTACCTGGTGCGGGGAATCGGTCTCATTGAAAACCTGGAAGATCTTCGCAATATCCAGCTGAAAGTCAAAGGGGGTACTCCGGTTCGTATCATGGATGTGGCAGTTGTTGAATTCGGAAATGAAATTCGGCGAGGGGTCGTGTCTCGGAACGGAAAGGAAGAGGTCGTTGCCGGAATCGTTATGAAGCTATTTGGCGAAAATACTTCTGAAGTAATTGAACGGCTTAAAGCAAAAATTCCGGAAGTGCAAGCTGCGCTTCCTAAGGGGGTTACCTTCGTGCCCTATTATGATCAAAGCCGTCTTGTAGAAAGTGCCGTTGGCACTGTAAAAAAAGCTCTGCTGCAGGGGGCGGGACTAATCCTTTTAACCCTGCTGATTTTTCTCGGCAGTATACGGGCAGCACTAATTGTTGCTTTTTCTCTACCGTTTTGTGCACTTTTTGCCGTCCTTTTTATGGGCGTAACCGGTCTCTCTGCTAACCTCATGTCCCTTGGGGGAATTGCCATAGCCATCGGCATGCTTGGAGATGCCTCGATTGTCATGGTGGAAAATATTCACCGGCACTTGTCTGATAAAAAGAACAAAGATCGCAATTCCTTTGAACTGATCATAGTCGCAGGAAAAGAAGTGGGAAACCCGATCCTGTTTTCTGTTGCCATAATCATTATCGTATTTCTTCCTCTTTTCACCCTGGAAGGCGTTGAGGGAAAGATGTTTTCACCTATGGCATTTACCATCTCCTTTGCGATGCTGGGTTCGGTTGCTGTCGCGATTCTGTTTGCCCCTGTATTAGCATCATTTTTTTTGCGGACCAGTCCCGGTAAAGAGTCAGTTCTTATCTCTTTTTTCAAAAAGATATATCGCATGTTGTTAGTGGCGGCACTGAAATTTAAAGTAATTATTGTTATTATGATACTTGCTGTATTTGCAACGTCCATTTCCTTTTTCTTTAAACTGGGAACGGAGTTTATTCCAGTGCTTGAGGAAGGCGTGATACAGGTGAACATTACCATGGCACCGTCCATATCTCTTGATAAAGCAACCGATACCATTATGAAGCTTGAACGCAGCATTTTGCAATATCAGGAAATTGAATCAACTATTGCTAAAATCGGTCGTCCTGAAGCAGGGAGTCATCCCCATCCGGTAAATTTTGCATCCATTCAGATGACATTGAAACCAAAGGAGCAGTGGAAAAACCACGCTGACAAAGCCGCGCTAATCACCTCTTTGAATGGAGAACTGTCACAGTATCCTGGAATTCAGCTTAATTTTACCCAACCCATACAAAATCTATTTGACGAGCTTCTTTCCGGTGTTCGAACCCAGCTTGCCATAAAACTGTATGGTGATGACCTGGATGTTTTGCGAAAAAAAGCAGAGGAAATCCGGAAAAAAATTGAAGATATCCCTGGTCTGGTAGATCTGTCCACCGAACAAAGCTTTGGTCAGCCGCAGGTACAGATTATAGCTGATCGGGACGCCTGTGCACGATACGGTGTAAACGTAGCAGAAATTTTAGAGCTTGTGGAGCTTGCCATAGGCGGTGAGGTAGTGGATCAGATATTTTTAAATACCCGGAGGTTTGGCATCCATGTGCGGTATGATAAAAAATATCGTGACAACCCGGAAACCATTGAGAATCTTTTAGTTCATACATCAGAAGGTGGCAAGATTCCCTTGTCCCAGGTGGCCACTGTTAAAAAACTGGTGGGTCCCACCCAAATTAATCGTGAAAAAAACCAGCGGCGATGGCTGATTTCGGCAAATGTTCGTGGGCGTGACCTGGGAGGCGTGGTCGCGGATATTCAAAAAAACATCAAAGAAACAATTCAATTGCCACCGGGCTATTCTCTTGAATATGGTGGGCAGTTTGAAAATCAACAACGGGCCATGAAACGACTCGCCATCATTGTCCCAACAGCGCTTTTCCTGATTTTTCTTATGCTTTATTTTAGTCTGGGGTCTTTCCGATATGCACTGCTCATTTATACCAGTGTGCCCCTTTCCCTTATCGGCGGTGTTTTTGCATTATTTTTCACTGGAGGATACCTTTCTGTACCGGCATCGGTCGGATTTATCGCTCTTTTTGGAATTGCCGTGCAAAACGCCCTTGTGCTGGTTTCGTATATAAATCAACTTCGTGAAACCGGCATGACGACGATGGATGCTATAATGGAGGGAGCTCAGCTTCGTCTTAGACCTGTTTTGATGACAGCATTGACAACTATTTTAGGGCTTGTTCCGCTTCTTCTATCAAGCGGAATGGGCTCTGAAGTTCAGCGTCCGCTTGCAACGGTCGTTGTAGGTGGCCTTGTTTCCTCAACCCTCTTAACACTACTTGTAATTCCTGTTATTTACCCATGGTTTGCTGTGCAACAGGATTATGAGGTCAACGGGGTTGAAAATAAATAAGAATAAAGGAATTACAAAAATGCAAAAAGTAGAAGCTTTTATTAAGTCCCACAGGCTGGATGAGCTTGTTTTAGCTATCCAACATATTAATGGCATAAGAGGCATGTCTGTCACTGATGTACGAGGATTTGGCCGCGGTAAACCCGATGGTGTCCGGGAACTTTCAAGTAACACAAAAATTGAAATTTTTTGCACGGATGATCTGGCTGAATCGGTTGTCTCTACCATTGAAAAGGCTGCGCATACCGGACTTAGAAGCGACGGAAAAATTTACGTTATTCCGGTTGGTGAGGCTGTTCGTATCAGTTCAGGGAAAAGGGGGGATGAAGCAATATAGTATTCGCTCAAAAACAAATATGAAAAAAATATTATTATTTATTTTTAAACAAAAAAAGGAGACATATTATGAAAAATCAATTACTTAAAATAATTCTTGTAGTTTGTGTTACATTTATTGTTTTTTCAGGAAATGCAATCGCTAAAACAGATATTACAGATCAAGTTACAATTAAGCGGGTACCTTTTGGTAATAATATATCTATAGCTTCTGTAAAAGTATTTCAAGATGGGGATAACTCAATAGTTAGCGGTAAGCTAAAATTAAACAAACACTCATTGAAAAAATTCGATGGCCATGTTGATGTAACGATAATTTCACCCGATGGGAAATCTATTATCTCAACAAGCCTCAATTATTCCCCTCGTGTACGTTCTATCAAAAGTCTACGTAAGGCATATCGAAAAACCACATTTAAAGCCTGTTTTTCCGAAAAACTACGGAAAGGATCTACTGTTCGTGTTGCACTTCATAATTCAGATGATAGGGGAATAGGACAAGCGTTTAATTGCGGGAACAATCAGGCTCAATCAAAATAAAAAATCCGATTTTGCCGCAAACTTTAAACCATTCTCATTTGACCGATTACAATTTAAAACTATCGTGACTGGTGATTTGAAAAGCCTGGTGGCCATTGGACGTATTACCTTACTCTTAATCGTAATCTTGCTTCTTTCTACAATCGATTAAGAGTAAACTTAAAAGCAAGAGTTTCAGAAGCTTTAGACTG
>CAZNFB010000248.1:0-4329 GCA_964572105.1 uncultured Desulfobacteraceae bacterium | reverse complement strand
ATGGGCCAAAAGACAAGCTATTTCGTTCAACTTATAAAATTTTCGTTCCTTAATATATGACAAACTTGAAAGGGAGTGTCAAGATATCTTATAATCATCAAAGGACACTCAACGCTTAACACTTTTACTCCATTGCAGACCCATCCGTCCAAAAAATTTCATGTACACCTTCAAGGAGCCTCAGGGCCCTTGCAGCTCTTCTCCACTCATCATGCCCCTGGGAAATTGTTCTAAGATCATATGTTGCAGTTTGATTAACAATATCTCTATGAAAATTTACAAACTCGATGGAAATTTTTCCGTATTCATCCAAAACCTTCTCTATATCACTGAAATCACAAAGATTCGAATCGACCTTTAATCTAATATGTGAATTAAATTCTTTTAAAAATTTTGTTTTAAACCCCCTTAAGCTGTACAACGCCACCATGGCGAGTAAAACAGCCATTGTTGCAGGTACATACAACCCCGCGCCTATGGCTAACCCAAGGCCGGTGACTAGCCACATGCTGGCTGCAGTTGTCAGGCCTCTTATATTCCCCTGGCCTTTAATAATAGCCCCTGCACCCAGAAAACCCATACTCGAAATTGCGTATGAAGCTATCCTTCCAGGGTCAATCCTGACCACTGAACCCTGATTTAAAGTCCTGTAAAGCACCTCCATATGCATGGAAAGCTGCATCATAAGACAGGCGCTTATACATATAATTATATTGGTTCTAAACCCTGCGCCCTGCCCATGCTTTTCCCGCTCATAACCTATTATGGCGCCGAATATGGCAGCCATTAACAGCTGCAAAATAAAATTGAAAAAATATTCTTTAGTAAAAGCAAATAGTTCACTCCACATTTATACACCCATGGATCGTCACACAAAACCCTGTTTTAAAATATCGTTAAAATTCTCCGTAAAAATTTCCCCGGCACAGTCTCCTTAGCAGAGATAGCTCCATGGGGACAAATTTCTATACAGCAATAACATCTTATGCAGCTGTCATAATCGATGGTGATTTTTTCTTTACTTATCTGAATCACTTTAGAAGGACAAATTTCCGAACACTCACCGCACAATTTGCAGATACGGTTATCAGGGACAGGCCTTTGCGTTAAATATCTGCGAGTTATCCCGTGGAGATACTTTGGACCAAAAGTAAGGTTTCCCATTGCAGGAAGTTTAAAGTCGTTTACAATATCAAAATCACCCTTGATATATATCTTCTGATCAAACCCAAGTTCTTTTGCAGCCTTATTGGTTGGAAGACTGTCAGGCGCAATCCCCAGCATACTGCATACTGCAATATCAACGGCAACAGGGCTGCGGCTGGCTGCCAGAATTCCCAACTCTCTTGGTTTACCTTTTTTCCCCGGCCCCTCCCCTTCCATGGCTAAAATACCGTCTAAAATTGTAATGGATGGTTTAACAGCATTACAGATCTGTACTAAAAGCCTGGCAAACATCTCCTTGTTTATACCGGTTCTAAAATGCCATTCCGGTTTTTTATAACCCACAATACATCCGAACAGGTTTTTCACCCCCAGAGTAAGAAGCATCTGGGTATGGGTTTTAAGCTTGGGGAGATTTATCACAACATCCGCTTCCATTGCCTCCAGAGCGATATCTATATTTCCAAAGGGCTCACCAATAGGTACATTTTTTGATGAATCAAACTCTTTAATCCAGCAGTCAATTTCCTGAAGGGCTTTGTCATACCCCCCTGTTACTATTATTTTTTCAAAAGACCCCATGGGAGGGCTATCTGATATTTGCACAAGCCCGCCTTTACTTATAACATATTCAGCCACAGCCCTCACAAGATCAGGATGGGTTGTAATTGCTTTTTCAGGGGCAGCACCCATTAAAAGATTAGGTTTTATTAAAACCCTGGTATCCTCCCTTATTATGCCGTCTTCTAAAGACTCGATCATATCAAAAACAATGGGCCTTAATATTTCATACTTATAATCGGCTTTTGCAACAATTACATCAATCATCTGTTCTCCACGCGGATATAATTACAGACTTCATTACCTCATTTGTTTCAGGTTGACCTGTGACAGCCTATATATTGTATTTACAAGATTCAGGAGGGGTGAGACCCCTCCTTTAATTTGATCAATAAGAACTCACGGCAAACAAAAACATATTATATCCCAAACAGGCCTACGTCAACTCCCCTATTTAGATTTTTTGTAACTATTCATATCATATATATATCAAAATACACAATAAATACGGCTTGACCAAAACCACTTAAATCAGATAATAGACTTAATAATTAAAGAGCACCCTAAAGTTCTTTGTTTAATCTCCAAATAGGTCTTTCAAATAACAATCGATAATATTTACCCGCCTTTTCATGTAAAATTTTTTCTTTTATCTCAAATTGATCCCAAACAGTAATGGAAAAAATATTATTAATTCTTTAAGCCAAATCTTACCTGGAGGTATTTATGGACAAAGCAACAATCAAAAAAGTTTTATCCTCAATTAACATCACCGAGCAACTAAACGAAGAAGAAAAAGATTTTTGGATTAAAAATGCAAAAATTACCACCCTGGAACCCCCTGAATTTATTTTTACCGAAAACATGCCGAGAGAATATCTCTACCTTATTCTGGAAGGGAGCGTGGAACTGTTTAAAAAGGATGCTTTTAACAATGAAAAGCGTGTTAAGGTAATTGGCAAGCATGAAATTATGGGGGAAGGCGCATTAATAGAAAACCTTCCCCATACACTATCTGCCAGGGTATTAAAAAAAACAACCCTGATGCTTGTAAACAAAGATTCTGTCTCGAAATTTTATAGCCTTTACCCTGTAACCACAGGTAGACTGCTGATGGGAATCACCAGGGTTCTATCCCGCCGTGTGCGCATGAACAGCGTTAAGGCCGCAAACATCGCTTCCAGCTATTTCACAGGTAAAACCAGAAATGAACATGATTTTCTGGGGGAGAAAGAAATTCCATCGGAATATTATTTTGGAGTTCAAACCCTGCGGGCCCTGGAAAATTTTTACATAAGCGGAATTTCAATTTCACATGTCCCTGAACTCATCGAAGCAATGGCAATGATCAAACTTGCTGCTGCAAAAGCCAATTATGATTTAGGCTTACTTCCAAAACATATTACCGATGCCATTGTCCAGGCATGCAAAGAAATAATATCCGGCAAACTCCATTCGAATTTTGTTGTTGATTTAATGCAAGGTGGTGCCGGCACATCGACTAACATGAATGCAAATGAGGTTATCGCGAACAGGGCCCTTGAAATTTTAGAACATGAAAAAGGGGAATATGAATATTGTCATCCAAATAATCATGTAAATTTATCCCAATCCACCAACGATGTTTACCCCAGCGCCATAAAAATCGCATTGATAAACACCAGCTCACATCTGATGGAAGCGTTATACCGCCTGATATCATCCTTTAGAAAAAAGGGTGTGGAGTTTGCCAATGTTATTAAAATGGGCCGCACACAACTCCAGGATGCGGTACCCATGACACTGGGGCAGGAATTTGAGGCATATGCAGTTGCCCTTGAAGCAGAGGTGGAACGAATGAATATGAGTTCAAAATTATTACTGAGGTTAAACATCGGCGGAACTGCAATCGGGACAGGCATCAACACATACATTGAATACAAGGAGCGGGCTATAGCTTATTTGCGGGAAATATCTATCCTGGATGTAATTCTTGATTCAAATCTCATTGCCGCTACCCAGGACACAGGATCTTTTGTAACATACTCCTCAGTCTTAAAAAGGCTGGCAATAAAACTTTCAAGAATATGTAATGACCTGCGCCTCCTTTCATCCGGCCCGCGAGCAGGGATAAACGAAATAAACCTGCCGAAAATGCAGCCTGGGTCTTCAATTATGCCCGGCAAGGTAAACCCTGTGATTCCTGAGGTTGTAAACCAGATTGCATACAAAGTAATAGGAAACGACTTAACTGTGACAATGGCATCTGAAGCAGGACAACTCGAATTAAATGTTATGGAACCGGTTATTGCCCAAAGCCTGTTTGAATCCATTGAAATGCTTAAAAATGGAATGGCGACCTTAAAAGATCGCTGCATTGACGGAATTACTGCAAACAAAAATCATTGCCGGAAACTTGTGGAAAACAGCATAGGTATTGTCACAACTCTAAGCCCTGAATTGGGCTATGAAAAATGTGGCGAACTGGCAATGGAAGCGCTGGCCACAAATAAAAGCATTAAAGAACTTGTTATTGAAAAAAATCTATTACCTGCTGATAAGGTCGAAAGGCTGCTCACCCCTGAAAATATGCTTCAACCCAGAGCAATGAACAGCGACAGCTAA
>CAZNFB010000247.1:0-4351 GCA_964572105.1 uncultured Desulfobacteraceae bacterium | reverse complement strand
GACTGTTACAAGGTACGGCTATGGTTCTCTGCAAGAGGCAGAAGATAGCATCTTAACAGAATCGAATTAAAGGGCTTTGAGGAATTGGAAATTAATTATCTGAAAATTTACAGGAGCCTGTAAGAGCCTGTTTAAAAATTATTACCTGGCTGCAAAAAGGGTAGAAATGGCCTCAATTTCCTTACTTTTTTTCTTACATAGTGCTGCTATGCGGTAAAAAAATAAGAAAATTGGCTCTCGTTTCCCCGCTTTTTCGCTCAATCACTAATTTTTAAACAGGCTCTAAGTTTTTTAAAAAATTAAAAGAATAATATGGAAAAGTCTAAATGAGTTTAATTGTTCAAAAATATGGCGGAACATCTGTAGCAGATATTGATAAACTTCGTAACGTGGCAAAAAGGGTCGCCCTGGCCTGGGATGAGGGGAACGACATTGTTGTTATTCTTTCAGCCATGGCAGGGGTAACAGATGGAATTATAGCCATGGCCGACCAGGCCTCGAATTCACCTGATAAGCGGGAGCTTGATGTGCTTCTTGCCACAGGCGAGCAAACAACTGTCGCTCTTCTGGCCATGATATTACTTTCAATGGATTACCCTGCACAGTCCCTTTTGGGCTTTCAGGCGGATGTTAAAACAGACTGTTCCCATGGAAAGGCGCGGATACTCGACATTGAGGCCGGCAGAATCAAAAAGCTTGTCAGCGAAAGAAAAATAGTTATTGTTGCGGGATTTCAGGGACATAATGAGCATGGTGATATTACAACCCTGGGCAGAGGTGGTTCGGATACATCCGCTGTTGCCATAGCAGCGGCTCTTAAGGCTGATTTATGTGAAATTTATACAGATGTTAATGGAATTTATACGGCTGATCCCAATATTTGTAAAAAAGCTGTAAAACTGGATAAAATTTCCTATGATGAAATGCTTGAAATGTCGAGTCTGGGGGCCAAAGTCCTCCAGATACGTTCAGTTGAATTTGCAAAAAAATTTAATGTGCCTGTACATGTGAGATCATCATTTACCCAGGAGGATGGAACAATGGTAATTAGTGAAGACGCCGATATGGAACGGCTGGTTGTTTCTGGTGTAACCAGCAACAAGGATGAGGCGAGAATAACCTTGAAAAAAGTTCCTGATCAGCCGGGAATTTCTGCCAAGGTATTTACTCCCATTGCAAACGCCGGAATTCTTGTTGATATGA
This sequence comes from uncultured Desulfobacteraceae bacterium, assembly GCA_964572105.1. Classification (GTDB taxonomy): domain Bacteria; phylum Desulfobacterota; class Desulfobacteria; order Desulfobacterales; family BuS5; genus DAOWMW01. The sequence goes on along the minus strand of CAZNFB010000247.1, from coordinate 3,148 downwards.
TTATTCAGAATACCCGTACCGGTGGAGAAACAGATCTTACATTTACCGTTCCACGGGGAGATATTAAACAGGCCCTTGAAATATCAGAAAAAATAGCTAAAGATGTCGGTGCCGCAGAGGTGTTGTCTGCTGAGCATATAGCAAAGGTTTCTGTAACAGGGGTTGGTATGAAGAGCCATTCCGGTGTTGCAGCAAAAATGTTTGAGACCCTTGCAAGGGAAAATATTAATATAAGATTGATCAGCACTTCGGAAATAAGAATTTCCTGTATAATCGAAGAAAAATATTCCGAGCTGGCGGTCAGGGTGCTCCACACGGCCTTTGGGCTCGATAAAAAAGAGTAGCATGAAAAAATTTGGTACTGATCAACTGATATTTGTCTTTATAATGGGATTTATCCTTTTGAGCATAATCATTTACAGGATGTTTTAAGGCACCCTTAGGAACGAAAAGTTTATAAGTTGAACGAAATAGCTTGTCTTTTGGCCCATCTACTTCGTTGCATCAAAGGCCGAATGTATAGTATGCAACCTTTAATGCGCCTTGTATATGGGGCAAAATCCTGCGCTATTTCTGCTCAATTTATTTCATCTCCGTTCCTTAAAAGTATATTTTTTTTATGAGTATGGATGAAAAACAGCAAAAGCTTTTACGTAGTCTGCCTGGAATCGACCGGATACTGGAAATATCAAAAAATGAATCCTTTTTTATAAATATCCCAAAAGCTGTCCTTGTTACTGCTGCCCGTATTGCAGTTGATGAGCAGAGAATCGCTATTCTTAACAGTATAGATACCTGCGATAACAGGGATATAACCGATTCATTCATACTCAGGTTTGTGAAAAAACATGTTGAGCAGATTATGGCGCCTAATCTTATCCCTGTGATAAATGGTACGGGGATTGTTGTCCATACTAATCTCGGCAGATCCCTTTTGCCTGAAAATGCTGTGCAAAATATTGTTTCCGTTTCTCGAAAATATTCAAATCTGGAATTTGATCTTGAAAAAGGAAAACGGGGCTCAAGATACAGCATTGTGGAAGATATTCTTTGTGAGATATGTGGTGCTGAGGCAGCCATGGTGGTTAACAACAATGCTGCGGCTGTTTTTATCTGTCTTGATACAATGGCAAGGGAAAAAGAAGTAATAGTATCAAGGGGTGAGCTTGTTGAGATAGGCGGCTCTTTCAGGATTCCGGATGTTATGGCAAAAAGCGGGGCATTTTTAAAAGAGGTGGGAACCACAAACAGAACTCACTTGAGGGACTACGAGAACGAAATAGCTGAAAACACAGCCCTTTTGCTAAAGGTGCATACCAGCAATTATGCTGTTTTGGGATTTACTGCAAGTGTTTCATTAAAGGAGCTGGTTGATCTGGGGATAAAAAATGAAATTCCTGTCATGGAGGATCTGGGAAGCGGGTCTTTTATAGATTTTTCAAGATACGGTTTTCCTAAAGAGCCGACTGTGCAGGAATCTGTGGCTGCAGGGGCAGACCTTGTTACATTCAGCGGAGATAAACTTTTGGGGGGTCCCCAGGCAGGAATTATTCTCGGCAAAAAAGCTTTTGTTGACAGGATTAAGAAAAATCCCATGGCCCGTGTGCTTCGCATAGATAAACTTACCCTTGCGGCTTTGGACAGCGTCCTTTCTCTTTACAATGATTTTGATAATGCTGTGGAGACTATTCCTACTTTGCGTATGCTCACAGTACAGTTGCCGGTTATTGAAGAAAGAGCAATGAAACTTTTCAGAATGCTGGAAGATATAGGGAATCCCGGGCTGAAAATCAGACTGATGGACATGTCCTCCAGGGCCGGGGGCGGGTCCCTTCCATTACTTCAGCTTCCCAGTAAATGTATTGGTCTGAATCTGGAAAATTACTCCCCGAATTCCCTTGAAACATTCATGCGAAAAAATGATCCCCCTGTGATCGGAAGAATAGAAGATGACACTTTTATCATTGATTTGCGAACAGTGCATGATGATGAATTAATCCTTATTAAAACAGCATTGGCCTCTTTATAGCAATATGATTCGTTCTTATAAACCCATTGATTTAAATGGAATAAAAACCTACTCCCTTTTAAGCAGAAAAAGCAAGGTTACATCTGCAGATTTTGCTGAAGTATGGAATAAAGGGGGAACCTTTGAAAAATTCATAGACAGCCTCCCTGATTTGCTTGCCGCAAATCAGATAAAAACGGTTATCTCTTCAATTGTATCCGCTTATGAAAACAAAAAAGTCGTTCTCTTTGCAATGGGCGCCCATGTTATTAAAGTGGGACTGAATCCTGTTTTGATCGATCTGATTAAAAGGGGTGTAATTACAGCCGTTGCTATAAATGGAGCCGGTATTATCCATGATTTCGAGCTTGCCATGACCGGCCAAACCTCCGAGGATGTGGCTGAATCCCTGGGGGATGGAACCTTTGGCATGGCCCATGAGACCTGTACTTTTTTAAGTGATGCAATAAAAAAAGGGGGAAGGGAATCTTCCGGTTTGGGGGAGGCCGTTGGAACGGCTATTATAGAGGCCGATCTTCCCCATAAAGATATAAGTTTACTTGCGGCGGCAGTACAATATAAAATTCCGGTAACAGTCCATATGGCAATGGGGACGGATATTCTCCATATGCACCCGGAATTTGATCCCAAAGAAGCAGGGGGTGCAAGCCACAGAGATTTTAGAACCTTTGCGTCCGTGGTTGCAGATCTTGACCAGGGGGTCTATATGAATGTGGGATCTGCTGTTATTCTTCCGGAAGTATTTTTAAAAGCTTTGACAATTGTACGGAATTTAGGACATAATGTAAAAAATTTTACAGCGGTAAATATGGATTTTATCCGTCACTATCGGCCAATGACAAATGTGGTGAACAGGCCAACCAGTGAAGGAGGGGAGGGGATTAATCTCATCGGTCACCATGAAATCATGCTCCCCCTTATAGCAGCAGGTGTTATAGAAAAAATCGGGTTTAGTTCTGATTTATGATGGTAAAAGTTAGAACCACTCCAAAAAATTGAAAAAACAGAAACCAAAGTAATTTATCCATCAATATTTGCGCCCGTAGCCCAGGGGATAGGGCGTCAGCCTCCGGAGCTGAAGATCGCTGGTTCGAATCCAGCCGGGCGTACCAATTAAAT
>CAZNFB010000246.1:0-4355 GCA_964572105.1 uncultured Desulfobacteraceae bacterium | reverse complement strand
AAAAGGGGGAAAATCATGAAAAAAGACCTGATCAAACCTTACGGAGACAGATTAAACGACGGCATTATCCAGCTTTCCTTTACCCTCCCCGTGGAAAATTCCCCAAAGGCGAAGAAAGCTGCGGAAATTTATGCGGCCCAGCTCAACCTTGAAAAGGTATCCGTGGTTCACGCAAAAAAAATTGGGAATAATTTCACTTATTTCATTGTCTATGCCCGGGCCAAACCTATTTTGGATTATTCAACTGTAAAATATGTGGAAGTATCAACACCGGAAATGAATTTTTATGAAATCAACCAGCTAATCAAAAAAAAATTGCACCGGCATATGGTTGTTGTAGGGGCAACCATTGGAAGCGATTCCCACACAGTTGGAATTGATGCCATCATGAACATGAAAGGTTACAACCAGAATTACGGACTGGAACGTTACCCTGAAATAACCGCCATTAATATGGGAGCGCAAATAGCAAGTGAGGTCCTCATCAAAACAGCTGTTAAAGCAAAAGCAGACGCTATTCTGATTTCACAAACCGTCACACAGGGGGAGGCGCACATTGAAAATTTTACAGAACTCCTTATGCTCCTTAAAAAAAAAAATTTAAGGGAGGATTTTATACTGGTGGCAGGGGGCCCTAAAATTACCCATGAATTTGCCATTAAACTTGGATACGACGCAGGATTTGGACCTGGCACACTCCCATCTGTGGTAGCATCCTATCTTATTTTCAGACTACTTGAAAAAAAAGGATACCAAAATGGAGACAATAATCAGATTACGGATGAGCATCCATGATGCCCACTATGCAGGCAACCTGGTGGATGGGGCGAAAATGCTTAACCTGTTCGGCGATGTGGCCACTGAACTCCTCATCCGATTAGATGGTGATGAAGGGCTGTTTAGAGCCTATGAATCCATTGAATTTCTGGCACCGGTTTATGCTGGGGACTACATTGAAGCCAGGGGTAAAATTGTAAAAATCGGTAAAACATCCAGAAAAATGGAATTTAAAGCCTGGAAAGTGATTACCCCGGCCACTGAAGCCGGCGAAACCGCGGCAAAAATTATTAACCCTCCAATCCTTGTATGCAGAGCAACAGGAACCTGCGTAACTCCAAAAGAAAAACAGAGAAATATCCACCCTTGATATTTCAAATAAATGAATTTCACTCAATATAAAATTCAAAAGCTTTGAGGGGTTTTTCAAATAAAAAAACTTGACTTTCTTTTTTTTATTATATAGTTATCCAAACATATATTCAGGTGTTTATAAAACCTAAAAGGGAACCCCGTTAAATTCGGGGGCGAACCCGTCGCTGTAATCGGGGACGAAAATTGCATATTGCCACTGACAAGTTGTTGGGAAGGCGCAATTAGTAGTTTGATCCGTGAGCCAGAAGACCTGCCTGGGTAACAAATGCAAATCTCGTGGTATAAGGTCTGCACAAAAAAGATTTCAAGGATAAAAAAGGGTAATCCCTGAATCGATAATTTTCGATTCAGGGATTTTTTTTTGTGGCAACTAACGGGGTTTAATTAAAATGTAAAATAGTATTGAAATTGATAAAATCCAAAGCATCGTAAGGTGACGCAGGAACACCCAAACTTTTATTATAAAAAGCCGGGTTGTCGAAATTTCAGTATATTTCAGACAGCACGGCTTTTTTTGTGTCCAAAAAAACAAATGTACAAAATTTATTTCGCATTCTTTTCAAGCCAGGCAAATATCAGCAAAACATAATGAAGTTTGCGAGCTACATCTTGAGCAAAAATTACAATTCACATGGTTAGGCGATATAACCGTGTAACTTAACGGGCGGAGCTATGCCCAGGCAGGCTAAAACAGACCTTGACATCCGAAATTAAAAATATAGGTGACATAACCGACATAATCAAGCGGCGTAAGTTTTTTATTATCATACCTTTTGTTATAATTTTTTCCATTGGTATTTTAACAGCTTTTTTACTCCCTTCTGCATATAACGCAAGCACCACAATTATGATCCAGCAGCAGCAGATCCCCTCTGAATTTGTCCGGTCAACAGTCCAGACAGTGGTGGAAGAATCACTGGAAATCATCGCTTACCAGGTAATGAGCAGAAAAAAACTTCTTGAAATAATAGAACGTTTTGATCTTTATAAAGATCTCCTGAAAAGAAAAACCAGCGAAGAAGTCATAGGAAAAATGAGGGGGGATATTAAAAGAAAAACCATGAGTACGCAAGTTGTAAACCAGCAGACAGGAAGAGAAGCCATTGTAACCACGGCATTTAAACTTTCATATGAAGGTAAAAACCCGCAAAAAGTACTCAAGGTTGCAAATATCCTGGCGTCACTCTACATGGAACAAAATTTAAAAGACAGGGAAGAAAAAGCAAAAACAACCACCGATTTTATGTCATCCGAATTAACTCTCCTGGATGAAAATATTAATAAACTTGAAAAAAAAATAGCACTTTTCAAGGGAAAACATCTAAAAGAACTGCCTGAAATGAACCCTATCAATTTCCAGATGGTCGAAAAAATAGAACGGGACATTGAGAACATAGAAGAGCAGATCAAAACAATAAATGAGCGGAAAATTTTTTTAAATTCACAATTAACAGGAATAGATCCTGAAATACCTGTTACAAATGCAAAAAAAAGGCTGGAAGATTATAAAAATTCATATTTGCTGATGACCGCTTCTTTGGGCAAAAACTACCCCGATGTCATCAAATTAAAGCGAGAGATAGATGCCCTTGAGCAGGAAAAAAAAATTAAAAAGGGTACCCTGTTTGTCAAACAGGAACAACTAAATAAGCTTAAAACTGAACTTGCAGAAGAATTAACTAAATATTCCGATCGGCATCCCGATATAATAAAAATTAAAAAAGCCATTGAGACCCTGGAAAACGAAATCAATAAAGAAAAAAACAATGTTATAACAGGGGAAACAGATGAAGAAAGCCCTGACAATCCCGCCTATGTCTCCCTGAGCACCCAGATAAAAACCTCTGAAATAGAGATTGAGGCCCTGCATAAAAAAACAGACGCTCTGAAAATAAAACTTAAAGAGTATGAACAGCGGCTTGAATTAGCACCGCAGATTGAGCTGGAATATAAATTCCTCACCAGGGATTACGACAATGCCTGGCAGCGATACCAGGAAACCCTGCACAAACAGATGCTTGCAAAAAGTGCTGAAGCAATGGAAAAAAGCCAGAAAGGGCAAAGGTTTACCATTATCGACGCTGCCATACTTCCGGAAAAACCATTCAAACCCAACCGGACAGCCATTGTATTCATAGGGTTTATTTTTGCAATCGGTATCGGAGGAGGTCTTGCCGCACTAAAAGAGATAACCGACCAATCAATCCGTTCGGAAAATACGCTCTATAGTTTAACAAACAGACCGGTTCTCGGTGTTATTTCTTATATTGAAACCAAAGAGGATAAAAAACGTAAACTCATCAAAAGGATTACTTTCACATTGACAATCCTGATATGCTCAGGTTCAGGCATTGCAGGGATTCATTTTTTCTACAAGCCCCTGCCCGTGATCTGGTTTAAAATTTTAAGAAAATTAGTAGGATTGGGATTGCTCGCACCATAACCCGGAAATGTGGATAAAATAACTATTATGCAAAATCAAACCTGCAACCTGTCTGAACAGATTGATTATCAACAGAGTAAAGTTATAGAACTTGATCCCGAGATGCTGCGCCGCAACAGGCTCACCGCATTTTTTGATGACTCACCCATCTCGCGGCAGTACAAAATTTTAAGAACACAGGTTTTGCACAAAACAAAACAAAATGGATTAAATACAATATTAATTACCAGCCCCAATGAAAATGAAGGAAAATCACTGACCGCCGCGAACCTGGCCATAAGCCTGGCCATGGAAGTTGAGCATACAGTGTTGCTTGTGGATGCGGACTTGCGCAGACCCACCCTGCACAAGCTTTTCGGATTTGAACCGGCCAACGGCCTATCGGACGGCCTGCTGGCCGGCAAGCCCCTGCCGGATATCCTGGTCAACCCAGGCATCAACAAGCTGACTATTTTACCCGGCCGCAATAACTTTTCAAACTCGGCCGAAATCATCGGTTCCCCTGCCATGAAACAACTGATCAAGGAAATGAAACATCGTTACAGCAACCGCTACATAATATTTGATGCACCCCCCGCGATAGATTGCCCGGACACCCTGATCCTCTCACAGCACGTTGATGGAGTCATCCTTGTTACAGAATATAATAAAACCACCCAGGATCAGATCGAAAAAGCATTAATTCTCTTAAAAAATGCCAACATTCTGGGCACGGTTCTGAACAAAACCGGAACCGGAAAAAAGACCGGTTATTATTGAG
>CAZNFB010000245.1:0-4375 GCA_964572105.1 uncultured Desulfobacteraceae bacterium | reverse complement strand
AGATGGGCCAAAAGACAAGCTATTTCGTTCAACTTATAAAATTTTCGTTCCTTACCTGCTGGTGATTAATGCAATTTTATTTAGGGTATTTTGAAATTTGCCTTTTCGTTAGATTACGGTGTCGCTGCAAAAATAAAAAATGCTCACATACTTTATGTGTGCTGCGCTTTTTGATTTTCACAATCCTTGTCCTCAGCGAAAAACTTTAATTTTTCAAAGCACTCTTTAGTGATTAAAGAAAAACAGAATTTTTTATGTAAATCCTGCTTAGGAGGCTGTCCGAAAATGCCCTTTTTCCCAAACTCTGCGTTATGCTCAAAAAATTATCCTCGAAATATCAACTATATGTCTGCGGTAATTTTTTGGGCAAGCCTTGATTTTGAAAAAAATTGCTATTCTCGGACAGCCTCCTTGGAGTTAGAAAATAGCATAAGGATTGTTATAAAACAAGAAATGAAATTAGAACTAAGCCCAAAAAAGTAGAGCCCCCCGGGATTGGTATTGATTTTCATCCTGCATTAATGGTATTTATACCAAAAATATATTTTGCATGGTAACAGATAAACAATATTTGAGGTGCAGTATGGGTAAAATTAAAAGTACGCTTGATCTGGTCATGGAAAGAACAAAAAATCTTTCATTTACAGATGAAGAAAAAAAGGAACAAAAAGAAAAAGAAGCTCAAAAAAAAATAATCGGGTATATTCAGAAATTTTCTGATGAGCTTATAAAAAAAGAGCAGTTCAAAAAAGAGATTAAACGTCTTGATGACGCCGACAATGTTGATTACGAAAAAATAACCATCCGTGAAATTATCAAAAGGCTTGTGATTGGAAAGGATAACAATTCCTTGTTTGAATTGTTAAACGATGTTTTTAAAATCGATATCAAGCCATTATTAGAGGTAATAGACAGTTATAATCAAAAAATCAACGATTTCGGTGAAGTACGAGGCACAAAGAGATTAGATGAACTTAGTCAGAAGCATGGTATATCAGGGACAGCGGTTATACCTAATTTGCTGTCTGATGATATTTTCAGAAAAAAAATATTAGAAATCCGGAACACTTCAGACAAGATGTTTGCATTGGAAAAAAATAAATTATGTTGAGCGTAGAATTACAAATAATTAAACCAGACATTTTTGATCTGTTCAAAATTTGCCTTTACCTCTTTAGCGTTTAAGATCACATCCCCATGCCCTGGTAAAAGGAAATCTGTATCGAGCAACGAGAGGTTATTAATACTTTGTTTAAGTTGCTGACTGTTTCCGCCGGGGAGATCTGTCCGCCCTAAACCATCTTTAAATATGAGATCACCGGTAAAAAGCGCTTTTTGTTCAGGCCAAAAAATGGAAATTGACCCTGGGGAATGCCCGGGTGTATGATAAATATTAAAAGCCATCCCGTTTATGGAAAAATCACCCTCCCTAAGAAGAAAATCGGGTGTGCATGACTCAAGATCAATACCTGAAGAACTTAACTGTTTTCCCATGGCTTTTGCTAAATACCATTCTTTGTGATGCATGGCAAATTTAGCTTTGGTTTTCTTTAATGCCTGAACCCCTTCAAAATGATCCGGGTGTGCATGGGTGCAGATAACAAGCTCTATCTCATCCAGGCTGATTCCAATTTCCTCAAGCCCTTGCTCCACATGGTTAAAATGTACCAGGTGGCCGGGATCAATCAGTATACGTTCCGGCCCGTTAATCAGGTAGGTGTTGCAATTATTTGTGGCTGTAGATTTCCAGGTAAATGCATGGAGCTGGTCTGTTATTTTCATGGTAGAATCCTAACGTTATTTCGTTCTCGTTTCTAACTGTAGTAAATAATAAATTTGGGGCTGGTTTTACTGATTTTAAATTAGGCCATTTTTGGATATGCGGGCCAATATAAAACCAGGCCCTTAAACTTTAACATGCCGATAATAGCTTACGCAGCCTAATTAAGCAAGGTGATAGTGAAAACGGGCCAGAGATTATAACCTTCTTTATCCTGCTTTCATGTTTTTATCTATTTTATTGAAAAATCAAAGCAATGGTGTTAAATTTTTAATTTGCTCCGGGGGTATATGAAAATCTGTGCCGGGACTAAACCTGCTGGTTTATGTAACACTTACTCAAGCTCATTTATAACTTACTTTTCCCATATCCCTGTACCAAATTTTAAAATTGAGTAATTGTTTAAAATATTTATATCTAAGGAACGGGGACGAAATAAGTTCGCAATTTTAAGTGTTGAGGCGCCTGCCTGGCAAGGCGCGAAAGTGTAGGAATATCAAGATATTGCTACGCTTTTGTAACGCAGTCAGGCAGGATGGATCGACGCTTAAAATACCAAGTTATTTCGTCCTCGTTCCTAAGGGTTCGCTCAAAAAGAATGTAACTATTCAGCGTGGCTGATTTTAAGCACACACCCAATTGAAATTCCATGTTTTTTGGGAACACCATAATAGCTAATTTTAATAAACGTTATTTTTAACATAGAGGCCGGGAACCCGGTTGTTTCGCTGAATAATTACGAAGGAATTAGATTGCCATGAAGATACAACCTGTGAAGCTTTTTTTTCCTTTCTTCCTTATTTTGATTTTCATTAATTTCTCCGGCTGTTCAGAGCGTCGTGCAGAAGAACTTTATGAAACAGGACAATTTGAAGAACTGCAAACTAATTACACCCATGCCCGTCAACTTTACGCCGAGATCATAGAGAAATATCCGGATTCACCAGCCGCTGCCAAATCTTCCCAAAGATTGGCTGAGCTGAATAAAGGTAAAGACCTGTCTAATATTAATAACAATCCAAACTATTCCGGAGACCAGCTTATGCCAAAAGGGAATTATGGAAAATATGAAGCCCTGGATCATCCCGCAATTTTATCGTCCCTGTTTCACCCCAGAAGGGATAATCTGTCATCCTCCCCCTTAAAAAATGGAAAAGAATTTAACATACCTGTTGAAGAAAATGTCGTTATTCATGGGAGAATGCATTGTTTTAAAATGACTGCCCCCACCATACTCTTTTTCCATGGAAATGGGGAAATTGTTTCAGATTATAACGACATTGGGCCGATCTATACCAAGCTGGGCATTAATTTTCTTGTTGTTGATTATAGAGGATACGGCAAATCAACAGGAGATCCTACTGTCACCGGGATGATGGCTGATGCGCATAAAATTTTTGAATTTGTTCGAAACTGGTTAAAGAAAAATGATTACAAAGGCCCCCTTTTTATTATGGGGAGATCCCTGGGAAGTGCTTCTGCTTTAGAGCTTGCTGTAAATTATCAGGAACAGATTAATGGCTTGATCATTGAAAGCGGATTTGCCCATGCAATACCCCTTTTACAATTGTTAGGTGTTGATACAGAAGCGTTGGGGATCAGCGAAGATAAAGGATTAAACAACATCGATAAAATAAAGTCCTTTAACAAACCAGTACTTATTATCCATGCTGAATTTGACCAGATCATCCCTTTTTCAGATGGGGAAGCACTTTTTAAAGCCTGTCCTGCTTTAGATAAAAGATTACTTAAAATACCCGGTGCAGATCATAATACGATTTTTGTTCGTGGACTCCGATCTTACATGGATGCTGTGAAACAATTTATTATATCCGATTAAAGGCAAAAAAGGTAGTAAGGCCCGGTTAGAACTTTCCGTATTTTCTTTCATGTAATTTTCTAACCGGACACTACTGCAAAAAAGGGTTTATCTATGATATTTACTGTTCAAACAAATAAAAGATCCGAAATGATAGATATCACTTCCAGCATTGCCCAGGCCATTAATTCAGAAGGTATCACCGATGGATTATGTTTTCTTTTTGTGCCCCACACAACTGCAGCAGTCACCATCAATGAAAACGCTGACCCTGATGTTTGTAAAGATTTAAAAACAATTTTTGAAAAGATTGTTCCCTGGGAAGATGGTTACCACCATATGGAGGGAAATTCCGCTGCCCATATGAAAACAACCCTTGTTGGTTCATCTGAAATGATCGCCGTGGAAAACGGAAAACCGGTTCTTGGAACCTGGCAGTCGATTTTTTTTTGTGAATTCGATGGTCCCAGAACCAGAAAAGTAGTGGTTAAATTTTTCTAATAGATTGTCGTTGTCGCATAAATAATTTCACGGCGTTATCGCCTGCGTATTATAATACGCCTTCCTCCCTCTGGCCTTGTGCCAAATTTTAAAAACGGGTAACTATTTGGCAATCGACAGTAGGGGCGAATCTTGTGTTCGCCCTATAATCGGGACGAATTACATGCCGCCTGTAATAAGGAACGCCCCTATTATATATAATAAGGGCGACCACAAGGGCCGCCCCTACTAAAAAAAGGTAAAATATTTTGTCTGAATTTACACATATTGATAAG
>CAZNFB010000244.1:0-4383 GCA_964572105.1 uncultured Desulfobacteraceae bacterium | reverse complement strand
GCTACAAAAACAATTAAACTCCCCTCACGCAAGATTCTAACCGGACACTGCTGCAAAAAAGGAGATAAAATGAAATCATGGGCTATGATTTTGGCCGTTTTTTTTATGACTCTGGTTATAGCTGGAACTACTTTTGCTGATTCCATGGAGGAACTTGTGGGGCAGTATAAAAAAAAATATGAAGCATTAACACCATCTCCTAACAGCTCTGTTAATACAGATTATAAACAGGAACAGACAGCCCTTGGGGTATTATATTTTTTAAATGCCCTTAATCTGTTCCATCAGCAAAATCAAAAGGGAATTGAAAAAGAGGTAAAATCTCTTCATAAATTAGATAAAATAATAGAACAAAATCAGAAAATAATAGAACTATTATCCATTCTTGCGGAAAAAGAAGAAGAAAATAATTTGCCTTTGTCAATTATTACCAAAGAATAAGGAATGGAGCTGTTTGAATTTTACCACGGCTCATCTCTGATATCGGATGTCAAAAGTTAGAACCAGCCCCGAATTTTTACTTCAGCAAATTATTTTTAGAAAGGAGATAACCAGCCAAAACAATTTTATGAAAAATTATAATTGTTTATTGAGCTTTTATGTTCAGTTCACTAATCTTGACTAAAAGCGTCTTATAACTGATTTTTAATATTTTTGCAGCTTTACTGCGGTTCCAGTTGGTTTTGCCAAGCACATAAGAAATTGCACCTTTTTCAGCCTGATCAGTAGCTTTCTTTTTTATTTCTTTAAGGGATAAAGAAGAAAAGTTAGAAAATTTAACAAAATTTTTATCGGGCAAATTAGATGATTCCGGCATCTCTTTTGTGGATGTTTCGCTACCAATCAAATCTTCTGCCATGCTTTTTCTATACAAAATCTCGTTGATAACCTCGTCATAGTCTCCCATCACGATAAATCTTTTAAGTAAATTCTGAAGCTCTCTAACATTACCAGGCCAGCTATACTCCATCAGGACGCTAAGAATTTTCTCGTCAAGCTTATCATTTGTCTTTCTATTAAGCTGGGGATCGTATTGCTTTAGATAATAATCGACCAGGCAAGGAATATCCTCAGGTCTCTCCCGTAAAGGAGGAATGTGAATTTTTATGGTGCTTAATCTATAGTAAAGATCTTTTCTGAATATTCCATTTTTTATATCTTCCTCAAGCCTGCGATTACTGGCAGCTATGACCCATGTGTCAGTTCTACATTCGCGTTCAGAGCCAAGGGGAGCATACTCACCACTTTGAAGTACATGGAGCAGTTTGGCCTGGAGCATATTAGACATTTCTCCAATTTCATCTAAAAAAAGGACCCCTTTATTAGCTAATTCAAAACGCCCCTTTTTTTTGCGTACCGCCCCTGTAAATGCGCCTGGCTCATAGCCAAAAAGTTCACTTTCAAGAAGCCCGTCAGGCAATGCAGCACAGTTAATTTTAACAAAAGGTTTCCCCCTTCTTGAGGATGTATGATAGAGGTTTTGCGCTACCACTTCTTTGCCGACACCACTCTCCCCGGTTATAATAACATTTAACCCTGTATCAGCAACATGTTTAATTAAATCTCTGATTTTTTCAATTTCAGCGCTTACGCCGATTAGTGGGACATTCATAGGCATTTTTTGAATTTTAAAATTAGATGTTTTACTTTTTAATTAATTCAATAATCTTTTTTTCTAGAGTAAAAAGATCAAAGGGTTTATTTAATACCAGGTCTGCCTGCGCCTCCCGGGCTAAAGCCTGGGGGTGCTCTCCCCATCCGGTCATTGCTATAATCGGCATCTCCGGCCATTTTTTTTTGGCTATTTTTATGATTGCCGTACCGCCTATATTAGGTAATACAAGATCGGTGACAATAAGATCAAACCCTTCTTTTTCAGATTCAATCAATTTTAGTGCGTCGAGTCCGTTTGATGCAGATATAACATCATATTTTTTCTCTCTAAAAAAATTATTAAAGGTTGCAAGTATTTCTGCTTCATCATCAATAATTAACAGTTTATATGGTTTATCCATTTTAAAATAATTGTATTGGTGCTCAAATATTTAATAGAGGTATTGTGTAATTGTTCAGCCGATATGTATATTTAATGCGTTCCTGTAATCAGCACAGTTAAATAGTACATTCGTATTAATCACAGCAGTGTTTTGTGGATAATATCAGAGCTTATTTAATGTTTGAACGAAAAATAAGATTTTTCGTCGAGATCAAGACCGTTAAAAATTTTGACAGCAGGAAGACATTAGAAAGTGTCAATAACAGTGCTAATGTTTTACTGCGGATAAAATTTGGATCCAACGCATATTTTGGCGGAAAAGAGAGTTTTTATACGGCATTATTTAAAATTGATTGATTAAATATAGATAATGCTGCAGTTATTCAAAGCAATCTTAAATTCAAACCTCACAAAAAATACCAAGCATAAAAAGTCTTTATTGAGTTACATAATATGCTTTTATTATTTTAGCAAGGAGATTTGAAAAAAATTAAAAAAAGTTGCTTTAAAAAAAAAGTTATAATACCATTCAAATCATTGTTGCCAGCGTATGGAATATATAAGCTTCAAGAAAAATCTATATATTCCAGCGGCTTGGTTTTGTTGAAAAACCATAGTTTTTGTGCAAACTCTATTTATAGGTTGTCATGTAATTAATTTCATAAGGTCAGGGGGGGAAGGCGTATTATATACGCAGACGACCGATAACCCAGTGAAATTATTTATGTGACGCTTTATAGATAAAAATCTATATTATTTACGGCATATGCTAAGATTATTCAAACAATATTATCCCATCAGGAACGCATTCTTTGTATTAGGCGAATTTTTTGGCATATATTGTTCTGTTATCCTGGCCTCCTGTCTGCTGCTTAATAGCATTCAGTTTGGATTCAGTAACATTATCAACCATAAAGCCGTAATCATCTCTTTAATCTTCCAGATATGCCTTTATTATAATGAGTTATATGATCTAAAGGAAATTGATACTTATACGGAACTTAGTATTCGTCTTTTTCAATCCCTTGGTGTTGCCACCATTATTTTTGGTTTTATATATATTATATTTCAGCAACTTATTATAGGTAAAGGTGTTTTGATTTTAAGCGTTGGGCTCGTAATTTTATTTACCATAACCTGGCGATTTGGTTATAATATTATTCTTGCGAAGGGTATGTTTAACCAGAATATTTTTATTCTAGGTTCAGGTTATCTTGCAGCTTCTATTTTCCATGAGATAAAAAATAAAAAGGATTGTGGATATACAGTAAAAAATGAAATTCCGGATTTTGCGAAACAGACAAAGCTTGTAACTGAAAATTCTGTTTTAACCATTGATGGGGAAGGATACCACGGTCTTCTTGAAATCGCAGAAAGCTTAGGAGTTTCAAAAATTGTTGTAGCAATAAAAGAAAGAAGGGGAGGATTCCCCATTAATGAATTATTAAATTGCCGCACTGCAGGAATAGAGATTATAGACGGAAACAGTTTTTATGAAATGCTCACAGGTAAAATCTATGTGGAGCAGACAAATCCAGGCTGGCTTATATTTGCAGATGGATTTAAAAAAACAAGATTTCAGCGTTTTTTTAAAAGGATTATTGACATTGCCGCAGCCATAGCCCTTCTTTTACTTGTTCTTCCCATAATTATTATCACAGCAGTAGCGATTAGGCTGGAATCAAAGGGGCCATTACTATTCTCCCAGGAAAGGGTCGGGAAAAATAAAAAAAAATATATGCTCTATAAATTTCGTTCAATGATTCCAGACGCTGAAAGTAAAACAGGCCCTGTTTGGGCACAGCAAAATGATGACAGGATTACCCGCGCTGGAAAGTTTATTCGTAAGTGGCGTATCGATGAAATTCCTCAATTATGGAATGTTCTAAAAGGGGACATGAGTTTTGTGGGTCCACGGCCGGAACGAGAATTTTTCATAAACAAACTTGAAACCATTATTCCGTTTTACAAGACCCGTTTTACAGTAAAGCCGGGTCTTACCGGCTGGGCGCAGGTTAATTACGGATATGGCGCAGATGAGGCCGATGCTATTCAAAAACTGAATTATGAACTTTTTTATATTAAAAATATGTCATTTTTAATCGATTTAACTGTAATTGCACGCACAGTCTCCACAGTCATCTTTAAAAAAGGTGTAAGGTAAGGATCGCAAATTAAATAACTTGAACAATATTATTTATCTTTTGGCCCATCTGCTGTGTTGCATTAAAGGCCGAATACTTCGAGTATTCAACCTTTAATGCGCCTTGCAGATGAACCAAAATCCTTCATAATCTTTGTCCAATTTATTTAATCTCCGATCCTGAAAAAATTATTATGGATAAAATTTTAATCACCGGTGCTGCCGGGTTCATAGGATTTCATCT
>CAZNFB010000243.1:0-4384 GCA_964572105.1 uncultured Desulfobacteraceae bacterium | reverse complement strand
GATGGGCCAAAAGACAAGCTATTTCGTTCAACTTATAAAATTTTCGTTCCTTATGCAGCATAACAGGGAAAAAACATGTTTTTCTTAGGTGTAAATTCAGAAAAAAAATCAGACACCACATTTTTTGCAATTATAAAAAAAACACAAAAAAAAGTAAAAAAAGAGTATAATATTTTAGAAATTATCAGTTTTCCCAATGACTCGATAAAAGCAGAGCAGAAAATTACTGATTTTTATTATAACAAAGAATATATAATAACCAAAAGGGTATTCAGTCAGGACAAAAGACCATCAAAAAGAATCAATGCCCATCCTAAAATATTTATTGCCAACCTTGCCGATGGAGATACAGAGCTAGTAAAAAGACTCAGATCAAAAAAAATTCCTGTGGAAGGTTTTTCTCTTATCAATGGAGATACCTGGCAAAAAAAAAAGTGGGACATGGGACTTGGGGATAATTATCACGTACCCTTTAAGGATCTCATGGGGTGCATAATAACTCTGTTGCGTCAAAACCGCCTGAAATTTAACGAAAAAGTAATATATGAAAAAAAAATATATAAAGCATTAGAAAAAAACAATTCAGAAAATGCACCGGCAAACCTGTTTGGATCTGAATATAAAGATATTATTCTGACCATAGCAATGCCTCTATGGTTCAGGGAAAATATTCGTTATTCCAAAAGATATGCGATCAGCTCAGGAAAAAGAATGTCCCAGGTGTAGTCCAATTTACGTGTAGCCCAATTATTGGGCTACTGTAAATATATTGTTATATCCGTTTTGCATTAAACGCTCTTCATACTTTACAGCCTGATGCAAAGTGGAACAGGTTCCCACACGAACCCTGTAAAAATCATCCCCGCCTTTTTTTATATGCGCATTTTTATAGAACTGATCAAGTTCATTTTTCAGTTTCTCTGCATTTTTCAAATCTGAAAAAGCACCCACCTGAATTGTATAATTACCAGTAAAAGACTCAGCATAATGGGACGCGGATGAAATATCTGTTAATTCGGTTCTTTTTCCCTTTTTTTCCAAAGCTACAATTTCAACCGGTACGGTACCTGCTTCTATTATTCCTATTTTTTTTGCAGCACCACGGGAAAGATCAATAATTCTTCCCTTTACAAAGGGCCCCCTGTCATTAATTCTCAGATCGATTATTTTCCCATTATCAAACCTGCGGACCCTCACCCATGTCCCCAGGGGAAGTGTTTTATGAGCTGCAGAAAGGCCATACATATTGTATATTTCACCGTTTGCTGTTTTTTTCCCATGGAAATCTTTCCCATACCAGGATGCCAGCCCCCGTTGTTTAAATCCCCTGGCATCCATCAAAGGTTTATAGCAGTTATTCCCGATCCTGTAGGGTTTAAATGAATTGGGCAGTCTTCTCTCCATTTTTTTCTGTTTACCAGAAGAGATAGATTTTTTTGACCCTGCACACCCCATGGCAAACAAAAAAAACATCAAGAAAAGCAGGATAAAATACCCGTTTAAACTGCCAGACAAATGGTATTGTTTTATTTTATGTTCCATAATTATTTTGCAAATGCTTTTTTTAATACATCCATCATTTTATCGATAAAATAAAAATCAATATCTTTTTGCACATTTTCAGGGATATCTTCCATATCCTTTTCATTCCACTTTGGAAGTATTAAAGATTTAATCCCTGCACGATGGGCTGCCAGAACTTTTTCCTTTATTCCACCAACAGGGAGAACCTCTCCCCTCAATGTTATTTCACCTGTCATCGCGAGGTCTTTTTTAACAATCCTGCCGGTTATAAGGGAAACCATAGCTGTGAGCATGGTGACACCTGCGGAGGGTCCATCTTTAGGTATGGCCCCGGCAGGAATATGTATATGCAGATCATGCACGGAAAAATAATCTTCATCTATTTTAAGTTTAGATACATTTGCCTTTATAAAACTCAAAGCTGCTGTTGCCGATTCCTTCATAACATCACCCAGCTGGCCAGTTAATACAAGATTACCTTTACCCTTCATGGATGTAACCTCCACAAATAAAACAGCCCCGCCGGTTTGCGTCCATGCTAGCCCTGTGGCCACCCCAGGTGTTAAAACCCCCGCACTAACCTCAGGTTGTATCTGCACCGGACCCAAATATTTGTGAACAGTCTTAATAGTAATGGATACTGTCTCGGCTTTTTTTTCAGCTATTTTGGTTGCAACACCTCTGCAGATATTTGCTATTTCCCTTTCCAGATTTCGCAGGCCGGCCTCCTGAGTATAACCGGAAATTATCAGTTTTATTGCCCCATTTGAAAAAGATATATGCGATGCATCAAGGCCGTGTTCCTCGCGCTGGCGCGGGACAAGGAACTTGGTTGCAATTTTAAGTTTCTCATCCTGGGAGTAGCCTGAAAGCTGCAGCACCTCCATCCTGTCCCGCAGAGCAGGGGGAATAGTATCCAAGACATTGGCAGTTGTAATGAACATGACGCTGGACAAATCAAATGGAACATCCAGATAATGATCCGAAAAAGCAAAATTTTGTTCAGGATCAAGAACCTCCAAAAGAGCCGATGATGGATCACCTCTAAAATCGCTTCCAAGTTTATCAATTTCATCCAGCATAAAAACAGGATTATTTGATTCCGCACGTCTTATACCCTGTATGATCCTTCCTGGAAGAGCCCCCACGTATGTCCGGCGATGGCCTCTTATTTCAGCCTCATCCCTTACTCCACCCAGAGATATCCGGTAAAACTTACGTCCCAAAGCTTTGGCTATTGATCTTCCCAGGGATGTTTTTCCCGTACCAGGAGGGCCTGAGAAGCAGAGAATGGGCCCCTTGGAATCTGGTTTTAATTTACGAACAGCAAGATATTCTATAACACGTTTTTTTGGTTTTTCTAACCCGTAATGATCCTGTTCCAGAATTTTTCTTGCCCTTGCCAAATCATAATGATCCTCTGTTTTTTTATTCCATGGCAAGCCTGTGAGCCAGTCAAGATATGTTGAGGCAACAGTGTACTCTGATGAAGACGGATGCATACGTGATAACCTGGCAAGTTCACGGTCAGCCTCTTTTTTGGCCTCTTCAGGAAGATTTAACTCGTTTATTTTTGTCTTATACTCCTGAACCTCGACGGATGCATCATCCTTTTCTCCAAGCTCCTCCCGAATGGCCTTCATTTGCTGCCTTAAATAATATTCTTTCTGACTTTTTTCGATATCACCTTTAACCTGGGTTTGTATCTTATGTCCAAGCTCTAAAAGTTCCATCTGATGGCTAACAATACGGATAACCTCTTTAAGCCGTTTTTTCACATCTCTTATTTCCAGAACTTTTTGTTTATCCTGAACAGTGGAATTTATTATGGAGGTGACCATATCCCCCAATATACCAGGCTCCACAATGGACCCAGGCATGGAACCTATCTCGGGGGGGAGGCCGGGAGTCAACTCAACAACCCTTTTAAATAAAGTGGATATATTCACAACCATGGCTTCGATCTCTTTGTCGGTTTTAAGGACATCTTCCATATACTCAACATCGACCCGAAGATAAGGGCTTTCCTGAGCATATTTTTTTACACTAAACCTGCTTAAACCCTGCACCAGCAACTGGGCTCTGCTATCTTCATTTTTCACCATCTTCAAAATTAATGCGCTTGTGCCGACTGTATGCAATTCTTCCTTTGATTGCCCTGCATAGGGTTCAGCATTGGGGTCATAGGTTTTTTGTGACGTTAGCAATCCGATGATCCTGTTTTCATCCATGGCCTCATCTAAAAGCTGAATCGACCTTTTCTGCATTACCACAAGAGGAAGAACCATTTTAGGGAAAAGAACCGTATCAAACAAAGGAAGTATGGATAAAATCTCCGGTTTTTGTTCTTCAAACATATCACTGGCAGATTGGTGATCTGACATTTTTACCCCCGATTATTATAATTATAGATTTTTAGATAATTAATGTTGAAAAAGCGCAAAAAGAATAGATATTTGTATAAATAATTTCACTCCGTTATCGTCGCCTGCGTATTATAATACGGCTTTCTCCCCCTGACCAAAGTTAAATTTATTACCTGAGCATCTATAATACTTTTCAGCACATCTCCCATGTGATACCGCACACAAATTAATTTTCTAAAAATCCATATGTGCACCACACATTAAATTATGTTCAATAAAGCAGAAACTGCAAGAGCTATCTGTTTTTAACTTCAAGTATGTTCCTTTTGTCAAGAGAAACTTTTACAAAAAGTATCTCTGCGAAGAAAATACCACGGCAAAATAATGAATATGCCCAGACTTCTCTTCATTTATTTGACACATTATCGAACAATAGGATATTATGCATAGAAATTTTCTTGAAAATCATTTTATTTGTAAAGGCGTTAAATGCT
>CAZNFB010000242.1:0-4420 GCA_964572105.1 uncultured Desulfobacteraceae bacterium | reverse complement strand
GCAGAATCTATTTCTGCCCATGTATATGCAGAATTTATTTCTGCCCCCTATTTTTGTCCATATTATTTTTGGCGGATATGGAATCCGCCCCTACCAATCCCCAAAAATCCATCTACCTGTTTTCACAGGCTCCCCCATAAATTTTTCAAGTCGTTTCACAAAATGGGATCTGGGGATATGCCTTGCGCCAAAATTAATCAGATGTTCGGTGGAAACCTGGCAATCGATCATATCACATGATGCTTCCTTTAAAAAATCTACAAGCCTTACAAAAGCAACTTTTGAAGCGTTGCTTACAATTGTAAACATGGATTCTCCAAAAAAGCATCTTCCCATTGCCACTCCGTAGAGTCCACCTACAAGGTCCCCTTCCATCCATGCCTCCACTGAATGAGCATGCCCTGATTCATGGAGCCCGCAGTAGGCTTCAACCATATCACTGGTTATCCATGTCCCTCCATTCTCCTCCAGTCTTGTTTGAGCACATTTTGTTATTACACTTTTAAATGCTGTATCTGCTGTTATATGAAAGATCTTTTTTTTTATTGTTTTTTTTAAGGATCTTGAAATCCTGATTTCATTGGGAAAGAGAACAAGGCGGGGATCCGGGGACCACCATAATATGGGCTCTCCTTTCGAATACCATGGAAATATTCCTTTTTTATATGCCTCAAGAAGCCGGGCACTGCTCAGGTCTCCTCCAAAGGCCAACAGGCCATTTTCATCTGCATGGCGGGTCTGGGGGAATGCTATTATTTTATCAGATAGGAGGTATGCCATAAGGGTACTGCTATTTATCAATGATTAAAACTTTTACATCTAAAGGAGGAGGGGAAAAAGAAATATAACCTACAGCTCCACGGTTTTCTGCTATAAATCTTAAAAGTTCTTTTTCTGTTTTAAAAGATTTAGGGGGTATTCCCGTACCTGTAACAATGGCTCTTCTCCAAAATGCTGAAAATGAATATGGAGTCTTGTTAACATATGTTTCCATAAAATTTTCATGCACTGCACCGGTTTTCAGGGTTATCACTTTTATGGGGCTTCCATCGCTCCAATGCTTTTTTTTTCCAAGGAAAATTCGTTTAACATCCCCTTTGCTTATGGATGTATCTATAACAGAATTGTTTGTAATAAGCAAAATATCTGCATATGTAATACTATGAAAACCCAGGAGAAGAAGAAATATAAAAAAACCAGTTTGTCTATGCTGTTTCATTATGACCCCTTGCCGTTAAAAACTTAAGCTGATTTTTCCGGTAAATAACATCCAGTTTCTATCGGCATCCGGATTATTATCAAGGCTGCATAGACCGACACCATCGATAAAATGAACTTCAAACTTACTTGCCAGATATTCATTAATATTGAATTTTACAGCAAATGTCAGATCCTTTTGCCAGGCATAATAATCCTTTAATCCTGCTGCTTTAAATAGATCACCATCCTTGTCTTCAGGAATAGGATAATATTCTCCATAGTAGCAGGCAAGCTCTATAATGTCGGATGCTTTATACCCAACACCGGCATAATACCCTTCAAGTTCAACAGGGTAGGACTTTAAGCCGGGAACATCCACAGACGCATCCATTGTTGCATATTCTGCTACAAATAGCCAGTCACCTTTTTCATATAGCAGGGAAAAGACCATGATGGAATCGATGGAAAAATTGCTTTCAAAATTTATTCCATCTACGGTAACGTCGGATTTGCCATGCAAAAAACTCCAGCCTGCCTGAAAGCCGGAAATACTTGTATTCCAGGTGATCTTGCCACCTTCGATGCGGGTGGAGTCTGTTTGGAGAGCATTTAATCCCCTTGGGAGATAATTACCAACATCAACCCCCTGGGCGACAGCCTGAATGGCTACATATAAAAACATATTGGTTAGAAAAGGGGAATCATCATCAATATCCAGGGTACCTATAAAGGCTTCATAATCGATATCTCCCATTTGGTTCAGGGAGCATGAACCATAGAGCTCGATCCCCTGAAAAGCAACAAGCATCTCCCTGATTCCTTCGGGGTAGACGGTCTGGGGTAAAAAAACAGGAATTCTTAGCATGTCGGCGTCCCTTTCTTTATTAAAGAGCCCATAGGGCATTTTTATCTTGCCGACTCTAACACCTGCCCAGTCTTTTTTATGGTAGTCTAAAAAAGCCCAGTCAACCTCCAGGTCATTATTCCCATATTCCCCCATGTCCCTGGAAAAGATCTGAATTCCAAACCTTAAATCCTCAAATAGCTCTGATGTAAAATTTATACCTATTTCATTAAATTCAAAGCTTCCCTCTTCTGAATCGCCCAGATATTGATTCTCTGTGGACCAAAAGTACCCCTGACTTAGAAAACCGTGAATATGAATTTCAGGTATATCGTATGAATATACAGATGATGGTCTGATAAGAAAAAAAAGAGTCAGGCATATTATTGCTGATTTTAGACTGGTCATTTTGTACCTTTTTTTTGATGCAGCTGTTTTATGCATGATTAAGGAACGAAAATTTTATAAGTTGAACGAAACAGCTTGTCTTTTGGCCCATCTACTTCGTTGCATCAAAGGCCGAATACGTATAGTATGCAACCTTTAATGCGCCTTGTATATGGGCCAAATTTCTGTGCTATTTCTGCTCAACTTATTTCATCTCCGTTCCTAACCGGTTTTTCCATCTCTTTAAATCAGTCAGTAGACGGAAGCCGTTTCCAGTTGTTTCTTTATTACTGCTGCCAGTATATCCTTTTTAACAGGTTTGGTTATATAATCGTCCATTCCAGCCTCTATAAATCGTTCCCTGTCCCCCTTTAATGCATTTGCCGTGATAGCAATAATGGGAATGTGGGAGCCGGTGGCCCCTTCAAGCTGTCTGATCTCTCTGGTTGCCTCAATCCCGTCCATAACAGGCATCTGGCCGTCCATCAAGATTAGGTCAAATTTGTCATTTTTGAATGATTCGAGGGCCTTGAACCCGTTTTCTGCAATAAAGTTATTGGTATAACCTATCTTTTCCAGTAATTTTTCAAGCACCTTTTGGTTCATCTTATTATCTTCTGCAATGAGAATTTTAAGATCACTTTTGCAAGGAGCTGAATCTGTTTTTATGTTTTCATCTATACTGTGGCGGGTTACAAAAACCGGAGAATGTTGGGTAATTGTTTTTTCTGACTCGCCCACCAGAGTTCTGATGCATTCGTAGAGGTAGATTTTTTTTACAGGTTTGGTAATATAGGCAGAAAATCCTTTTTCCTTATATTTGACGGCATCACCCTTTTGCCCTGATGAGGTGAGGATGGCCAGCTTTGTCTTTTTGATTGCCGGGTCAGCTTTTATTATCTGCCCTAACTCGCCCCCATCCATTTCAGGCATATGCATATCAAGGAGAGCAATTTTAAAGGGGTCCTTGTTTTTGGCTTCTTTTCTCAGTTTTAAAAGGGCTTCTTCGCCGTTTGCTGCTTCTGCGAACCTGCATCCCCAGCTTTTTAAGTGCTCTGCAAATATAAATCTGTTTGCTTTATTGTCATCAACTATGAGTATTTTTTCTTTTTTGATATTATCTGGTATGGAAAGTTTTTCCTGATTTTGTCCGGTCTGCTTTGCAAAGGGCAGGATGATGGTGAATGTGGAACCCACATTCACTTTACTTTTTATCTCCATTTCCCCGCTCATAAGCTTTATAAGCTTTTGCGCTATTGTCAGACCCAGGCCTAGCCCCTCATGTTTTCTGGTTGCGGAAGCATCTGCCTGGGCAAAGGATGAAAATATCTTATTTAGTCGGTCATCCGGTATACCTATCCCTGTATCCTTTATTTCGATACGGATGAATGCAGTCTCCGGGGTCTGGCTTTTTAAGGATATTTTAAGGTATACCTCTCCTTTATCAGTAAATTTAATGGCATTACCAATCAGATTGGTCAGAATCTGCCGAAATCTTTCAGGATCTCCTTTTAACAGGCATGGAACATCATCGGAAACAAGGGAGGCAAATTCAATATTTTTTTCATGGGCGATTGCTGCCAGAAGATCGATTGTATTTTTAAAAGCGGCAAGTAAATTGAAATTAATGCTTTCAATATCAAGCTTTCCAG
This sequence comes from uncultured Desulfobacteraceae bacterium, assembly GCA_964572105.1. Taxonomy (GTDB): domain Bacteria; phylum Desulfobacterota; class Desulfobacteria; order Desulfobacterales; family BuS5; genus DAOWMW01. Next base: position 337 of record CAZNFB010000242.1, on the reverse strand, counting down.
CTTCAATTTTTGAAAAATCGAGAATGTCACAGAGTATACCCAAGAGTCCTTCTGCGTTTTTCAAAAGACCATTCCCATATTCACGCTGGAGAGTATTAAGATTCGTATCTAGAAGAATCTCTATCATTCCTATGATGCCGTTCATGGGTGTACGTATCTCATGACTTATGTTTCCCAGAAATTCGTTCTTTGCTATATTTGCGGCTTCAGCCTCCTGCTTTGCGATATTGAGATCATCTATTATTTTTTTAAGATTTTGAATCATTAACACGGTTGCTTTGCCGAGGATATCTTTTTCTGAAATTATACCATGCTTTATCTCTAAATTGCCGGAGGC
>CAZNFB010000241.1:0-4440 GCA_964572105.1 uncultured Desulfobacteraceae bacterium | reverse complement strand
GGGTTTTGCTAAAAATAGCTTTTAATTTCTCCGAAGAATCGTTTATTCTCCTTATATATGCCAAAAAAAGATTCAGATGATCCTGCAAGATGGTCATACCCCAGGGAGAATTCATATTCATCATTCAATACAAATGAAACCCTGGGCTGAATATAAAAATCATTGTCATAAAGATTAACAGCACCTTTGACTTCGAATATCCAGCTGTCAATGGACAGGTCAATTTTTCCTGTTAAAGTATTTTTAAAAATTCTTCTAAGATCGTATTTTTGACCAGGATCATGTCCATGGGTTACCACATGTTCCCTGATGTACTCAATCAACACATAAAAGCTCTTGTCAGTAAAGCTCCAGTTACGGTCTATTCCTGTACCCCAGAGTATATAGTCGTCCTGATTTTTACCCTGTTTATTGTATGCTGCTTCACCCGTAAAGGTGAATCCAAAAAAATCTGTTATTATGTTAAATCCAAACTTTTTTAAAGAAAAATATTCCGGTTTCATAATAAATGGAAATATGATTTTCATCTCAGGGTAATTGCTTTCACCTTCAAAATAAACAAAGGAGAGGTCTCCCCATAACCATGACCCGCCAATTCTTGCGGCAAACTGCTCTTTATTGTTTGTGTCCGGGTTTTTTACATCCCAGCCATTAAGAGCTCCTATCCTCCAACGATTTTTTACCTCCAGAGGAAGTTTAGACGGGACAAAATTAAAAACCAGGCCTTCTGCGTAAAAACCCCCTGGCAGGCCAGTGTGAATCCAGGCCGAAGGGACTCCAATATCATCAGAATTTATAACATCAACCCAATCCTTTGGAGTGAAGTTTGTGGGATTTAATCCTTCGCAGACACCCCATAAAAAGGTTTTTATTCCTCCCCCCATATAAAGCCGATGCGCAATTTTAAGCTCTAAATAACCTTCTTTTAAGGTGGCGCATGATTTGTGCCTGTCTTCATTTCCCCAGTCCTTTAAAATACCATGTGTATATCCCAGGTTGCCTGTCTGAAATAATGGATTCAAGGAGATGTTTATTTTTTCACACAGCTCTTTTTCTATTTTCGTGTCTAATAAAAGAAGGGTCCCCCAATCTTTATAATTACCGCCATTTTGATTATCCTTGGTGAAATATTCAACTCTGGTTTTTAAAAAAGATGATATTTCAAAACCCCAGGCCAGAGGACCAGAGAAAAAAATCAGTATGGATGATAAAAACAGATGGATTTTGAATTTAACGATTATCCTCATTATTTTAGTATAAATTCGTCTTCAGGAATTTTTTGGGATACTTTCCAGTTTGTAAAAATCATTGTTGTGCGGCAATCGTTATTTTCGAGGACAAGCCTGCCCGGCCTCCATTTTTTTTTGTCGATCATTACCTGCTCTGATTCATAAGTTGTTTTTACTATGGTTCCCTTTCCCTTAAAGTATATAGTCTTTTTTTTAACCCATGAACCGTCATCCGTTTTTGTCATCCAGATCAACCGCCTGGTATAATATGTGCTCGAAGGCTTGGTCGATTCGGCAAATACCTGGTCGTTTTCATCCCCGGGCGTATAGGAATAATTACGCATATCTTCCAGGATATTAAAATCTATATCCTGGAGGCAACTTTTTAAAAAAAAATCTGAAAGGCCTGATGAACGTCTTCTTATTTTTCCATCCCGAAGTTTAAGATGGGCTGTTTTTTTCCCATTTGCGTTTTTTACAACCCATAATGTAGCTCTCTTTCTCTTGGGGGACAAAACTTCGACTTTTGTCTTTTCCGTTCCATCACGGCAAACAACCATGTGGAATATAAGCCCATATTCCCTTGTTTTTTTCCCTCTTTCCACGATAATTTTTGTATTACAGGTCACAGACGGAATTGTTAACTGTCTGTTAAAATCACTGATCATCGATTCAGGAGTTTCTCCCCTTGTATTTGCAGCATAAAAAAAAACAAAACCGAATAATAAAATTTTTTTAATCATAAAATTTTCTCCTCTTTTTTTACCGCATATTTCAACAAACCCGGCATAATTGCCAAAGAACCTATGCCGGCAGTTATCACCATTGCAACCATTACCCATCCCAATCTGGAGATTGGGATAAAACTCGAAAAAACCAATGGGAAAAAGCATACGCTGTTAAGGAGAATATCATTAATAATAACTTCCCCCTCACTTTCCATGGCATTACGAATGGCCGTGTTTCCGTCTGAAGTTACAAGGGCTTCCTGATATGCATCCACATAATATACGCTAAAATCTATGGATGCATTAATGGCAAGAGCGGTGGTTACAGCAGTGGCTACGTCCAGGGGTATGTGTAATAAAGCCATGACAATAACAACCACGGAACTGGCAAAAACAAAAGGGGTGCTCATTATAATGGCGCCCTTCCATGGTGAAAGCCTGTGGGAACCAAGCCTTCTCCCCTTAAAAATTATAATAAAAAAACAAAATATAATCACAACCAACTGGGAAGCAAAGAGATTTCTGGGTTTTCCCTCTCTAATATACTTATCTTCCCGTTGATATAAGGTAGTCTTCCCAAAGGGATAAATTTTTAATTCTGGATAATCCTCTGCCACCTGGAGAATCCTTGTTATCAGAATTCCAAGCTCAATACTGTTTTTGTGATCATCAAAAACCGTTAGTCTGGCTCCATTGTCAAACCAGCTCTGTTCAGAGATTTCCTGGGAGACGCCCCCTTCTTCCAGAAAAAAGAAAATGCTGTCAACCTCCTCATCGGTTTCAGGAAGTTTTTTATTATACATTTCCATGGAAAGCTTATTTATTGAGTTGATAACAAAAGAGACCCTGCGGATATCCGAAATTGAATCCTGAATATCCTTTCCAAATGCCGCGAGGCGACCAATAAACCTGGGGTTGTACATACCATCCGTATTTGTCCATGAGGGTTCAACCATTATGCTGATATTTTCCCCTCCGATCTTTCCCGGCTGATTAAGGTATTTATTAGTTTTTTCAGAAAGAGTCCCTGGGATAAATGCATAGGGGGTACTCCCAACAACAATTTTTCCGTTTAAAACGAGGAGCAAGGCGATGGTAAAGAGTCCCATAAGGAGGAAGAGATGTTTTCCCGGAGATATACCGGCAAACTTAACAAAAAAATTTGCAAGTCTGCTTACCAGGGATGAATATAGTAAACTCAATCCGGTGGCTGAAGTTTTTCCAGGAGATGTAACTGTAATGGATGGGAGAAAAAATACCGAAAGGATAAAAAGATAAACAACACCAAGGGCACTTAAAAGACCCAGTTCCCTGATTGAAACAAGTTCAAAAGACCAAAGTGTTAGAAATCCGAAAAAAGCTATTACTGTTGTATTGAAAATCAGCATATCAACAGACCTGGCCTTGTGCCATGACCCTGTTTTATTAAATTCTTCGAATTTATGAAGACTGAAACTGACCCCCTGTACTATGCAATTGCTGAATACCACAAGAACATAGACTCTCTCTTTTACACTAAAGCCTAACCAGTCCAGAATACCTATGCTTCCCCTTGTCCATAATATTGAAACCCCAATCAGGGCAGTTGCACAAAATGCCTGACTAAAAGATCTGAGAATCAGGAAGAAAAGAAAAAAAACAAAACATAACCCCCCGGTGACCCGTGTATTCATCTCAAAGGGGAGAGTCCTGTAAATGGTACCCCTGCCAATGACCCAGGAGCCGGCCATTATATTCTTGTCAGCCGGATAAATATCGGTTTTGTATAATCTTTCCCACCACGGAATAACCCTCTCTTCCAAGAGCTCGGCTATTTTCCAGAACATTTTCAGATCGTCATAACCGGGTTTGATATTAATAATAACCAATGCCCATGACCAGTCTTTTTCCACAAGGAATCCAAATACAGCAGGATCCTTTTCTATGGATTCTTTCCATTTTTTAATACTGATACTGTGAAGAGTGTCAGGGGCAATAAAATAATCATCCCTGATTTCTCCATTATTTTCAATGAAATTCGGATAAGTTGAAAGACTAAGAACACTATTACCGAAAAGAGCCTCCCCTTTTTTAGTCCATGAGATTATTTTTTTCAGATCTTTTTTCGAAGAGATTCCCTGGGGAAAGGTTAAGAAAATCGGGATGAATTCTTCAAACTCTGTTCGACTCCGTACATGCTTATCACTTTTATAAAAAATGTCATCCTGATTGATTATAGTATCATCGAGTATCCCCCCTTGTTTGGTTATTTTATTACCAAAAAGGGATAAAGCTGTGATTAAAACGAACAAAATTAAAGCAACCCATCTGTTTTTTTCAAAAAAATCTCTTACTGTATCCATCTTTTTATTTCTCCCCAAGAGTAATCATTTGAGGGCGCCCTGAAAAATTAAAATTTTCAAGGCACCTTATATAGAGAAAATACAAGAGAACTTGATAAAAGGTATTTTTTTTAGTAAAAATCTAAGTAACTATTTAGCTAA
>CAZNFB010000240.1:0-4447 GCA_964572105.1 uncultured Desulfobacteraceae bacterium | reverse complement strand
ACCAAAAGACAAACAATTTTGTTCAAGTAATTTCATTTCCGATCCTTATATCTATTTCCCTATGATTGATACGCTCACAACATTTCGATTGGGGAATCCCCCAAGGTTGTGTGTTAAACCGTATTTTGGATTTTTTACCTGTCTGTCCTCAGGCCATCTTTCCTGAAGCTGATTATACATCTCATAAAGCATCCTTATACCAGATGCACCAATGGGATGGCCGAAACATTTGAGTCCGCCGTCTGTTTGGCAGGGTACACCACCCCCGTTCAGGTCAAAAAAGCCGTTTAATACATCATCCACAGCGCCCCCCCTTGGGGATATTTGAAGGTCTTCCATGGTAACAAGCTCTGTTATGGAGAAACAATCATGAACCTCCATCATACTGATCTCTTCTCTGGGATTGGTGATTCCTGCTTCCTTATAAGCTTTTTCTGCTGCTTTGGAAGTTGTCATAATACTGGCTCCGTCCCAGTCCGTGTACATTGCTTCTTCCCCTGAGCTGCATGCTATCTGAAGAGATTTTACGTAAATAATTTCCTGATCTTTTTTTATTCTTTTTGCTATTTCAGGAGTTGTAACAATGGCAGCAGCAGCTCCGTCACTGACGCCGCAGCAGTCGAACAGGCCTGATGGATAAGCGATCATGGGGGCATTGAGAATCTTTTCCACAGAAGGTGTGTTCCTCAAATGTGCCAGGGGATTTTTAGATCCGTTCTGGTGGCTTTTCCATGAAATATGCGCCATGGCCTCTTTAATTTTTTTCATGGGGATATTATATGCAGCCTCATACGCCGAAGCCAGCTGGGCAAAAGCACCTGGAGCGGTTCTGTCCGCGCCGAGCAAAACATCTATCTGCCCGTCTGTTCCACCGCCTGGAAGTCCGCCGAAGCCTGTATCCTTTAATTTTTCCACTCCCACGGCCAGACACATGTCATAGGCTCCTGATGCCACAGCATAACATGCGCCTCTGAATGCTTCTGTCCCTGTTGCACATTTATTTTCCACACGGGTAATCGGAATAAAGGGGAGCTTAAGGGTGGAAGAGACTGTGATGCCGGATTTTCCCCCGCTTATCTCATCAAAATAGAGCCCCATCCAGCAGGCATCAACATCTTTTTTTTCTATTCCTGCGTCTTTGATGCATGCCAGAAATGACTCGAGAATCAGATCCTCGATGCTCATATCCCAGCGCTCTCCGAATTTTGAGCAGCCCATGCCGAGTATCGCAACCTTATCTTTGATTCCAGTAGCCATTTTAATTCTCCTCCTTTATGGGTACAGCTTTCCAAAAATATCTGACTATATCCCTTCTTTCATCTATATGTTTGATTCGGAAAGTGAAACGTAGAGGCATTCCAACTTTAATGGAATCAAGATCGCAATCAGTAAAATTCATCATTACCTTGCCCCCCCCTTCTATGAAAAGGTTGCCGTAAATCTGCGGAGGATTCATGGATGCTGCAAGATTGTCCCCTGTAAAGCTTCCAATTCTGGCTATTTTATCGGAAAAATTATACTCCTCCATCTCATCTATGGCTCCGCATGAAGGCTTAACACATACCCTTTGAGGTGGAAACTGCGGAGTTTTGCATTTAGTGCATCTGCTGCCGCAAAAGCTTAAGGCTGCCCTGTTTGATCTCCATATGAAAGACCATCGGCTGGGTAATTCCTCTTCACCCCTGATCCCTGTGTCGATGGGGATAATCTGTCTCCATGCCAGATATTTTGCATAATGGCTCAGTTCAGCCTTGTCAGCCAGATTATCAGCAACCCTTTTAATATTTTTTAAGTCATTTATTTTATCTGTAACTTCAAAATAAAGGGCATCGCAGCCGCTTCCATAGCTTATGACCAGTATTTTGTCCCCCGGGCTGGCAGAGTCAAGGGCGCTTGCCAGCATGACAAGGGATTGGGCAGATCCCATCTCACCTATTTCATTCATTAATATATCCTGAACCTTTTCAGGAGCTATACCAAGTGTTTTGTTTATCTTTTTTCGTTCAGCCCCATAATGGCAGGAATAGACAATTTGGGAAAAATCATCTATTTTGATTTTATATTTTTCCAAAAGGCCATTAATGGCTTTGGGAATCATTTTCCCATATCCCATATCCCTGATCCAGCGGTCTTCCCACTGGCGGTCGAATTTTGAATATCTTCCGCGGACATGATCTCCAAAATCACAGGTTAGAGTATATGAACCTTTAAATTCAGCAATTACATCTTCATCACTCACCATAAAAGATGCGCCTGCATCACCAAAGAGCATTTCCTGGGGGCTTCCCATTTTTCCAAGACGGCAGTCTGCGGCGCATGCGAGCATATTTTTTGAGCCTCCTGAACCCACAGCATCAATGGCGGCCAGAAGTGCAGATGTACCGGATCGTAAGGAACCTGAAAAATCGATGGATCTTACATCTTCCTTCATTCCCAGGGCTGTTGCGATAATACCGGCATTTTGTCTTTCCTGAAAAGGCATTGATGTGGAACCGAAATAGACCCCGTCTAACTTTTTGCGATCAATATTTCCCATGCAGTTTATTCCGGCAGCCACAGCCATGGTAATGCTATCCTCATCAGCATTTGCCACTGCTTTTTCACCCTTTGCCAGACCAATGGTGGCTGAATTGAGCCATCCCATGGCCTCAAAAATTTTTATGCGGTTTAAGCGATAACGGGGGATATATGCCCCATATGAACGGATACCAACCATAACTGTTTTCCTCCATGCAAATTTGAGAGTTTGGCTGAACAAATAAAAATCTGTAGGATAATTATTAAATCCTATTGTAATTACATATATAAAAGGTGTAATCATACTCACATTTTGCAAGATAGCGCAAGAGTTTTTGGTGTTTGTCATTATTAATTGCCTGTATTTGATTTGGACTGAATAAAGATTGCGCAGCCTGGAAAAAACTGATTATAAATTATAAAAACATAAGAGCCTGTTTAAAAATTAATGACTAAGCGAAAAAGTGGGGAAGCAAGAGCCAATTTTCTTGTTTTTTTGCCGCATAGCAGAGCCATTTAAGAAAAAAAGTAAGCAAATTGGGGCCGTTTCTATCATTTTTGCAGCCAGTTAATAATTTTTAACAGGCTCTAAACCACAGGTTTTCAGAAAATTAATTTAGGGAGACAGCATAATGGTTGAAAAAGTTATTATTATGGGCGCCGCAGGCCGGGATTTTCATAATTTTAATATTTATTTTAAAAATAATCCCCGTTATCATGTTATCTGCTTTACTGCAGCTCAAATCCCAAATCTTGAAGGACGTATATATCCTCCGGAACTTGCAGGTGATCTGTATTCAAAAGGAATTCCTGTGTATGCGGAAGAAGAGCTTCCTGACCTGATTAAAAAATTAAGAGTTGACCTGGTGGCATTTTCCTACAGCGATGTTTCTTATAAATCGGTAATGCATAAGGCATCTTTAGTAATGGCACATGGTGCCGATTTTATTCTGATAGGTGCCACTTATACCATGTTGAAATCGGAAAAACCTGTTGTTGCAGTATGTGCGGTCAGGACCGGCTGTGGAAAATCCCAGACTTCTCGAAAAATTTGCGAAATACTAAAGGAAAAAGGGAAACGGGTTGTTGTAGTGAGACATCCCATGCCCTATGGTGATTTAAAGGCTCAGGTTGTACAGCGTTTTTCCGCTCGTTCTGATTTTAAAAAACATAAATGCACCATTGAGGAGATGGAAGAATATGAACCTTTGGTTGATCAGGGAATTATAGTTTATGCAGGTGTTGATTATGCCAGGATTTTGAAACAGGCTGAAAAAGAAGCGGACGTGATAATATGGGACGGCGGGAATAATGATACACCATTTTTTCAGCCGGATATACATATAGTTCTTTTTGATCCGCACAGGGCAGGGGATGAACTCCTTTATTATCCAGGGGAGACAAACATGATAATGTCCGATATAGCGATTATTAATAAGGTCGATTCCGCCCCTCCTGAAAAGATTGAAGTGGTTAGGAGAAATATTGAAAAGAATGCTCCGGATTCACAAATTATTCTGGCTGAGTCGCCTGTTATCGTTGATAATCCGGAACTCATCGAAAACAGGACTGTTTTAGTGGTGGAGGATGGACCCACAATTACCCATGGTGGAATGTCCTTTGGCGCAGGAGCCATTGCAGCAGAAAAATATAATGCAGCCGAGATTGTAGATCCTCGCCCCTATGCACATGGTACAATAAGGGATACTTATGCAAAATACCCGCATATAGGCTCTGTTCTTCCTGCTGTGGGATATAGCTCAAAACAGCTTTTGGATCTTGAAATAACAATTAATAATACTAAATGTGATCTTGTCCTTTTTGCGACCCCTGTGCATCTTTCGCGTATTATTTCTATAAAAAAACCTGTTCTTAAAGTGGGCTATGAATATAAAGATCATGATCCTCCCACATTAAAAGATGTTTTATT
>CAZNFB010000239.1:0-4450 GCA_964572105.1 uncultured Desulfobacteraceae bacterium | reverse complement strand
TTTTTTTGAATATGAAAGGGGATATGAAGCATAACAATGACAAAAAACAAGCATTTTTAAGCCGCAGGGCGTTTTTAACAACGGCTGTTGGGGTGACAATTGGAGCAGCTCTACCATCTGTCCTGCCGGCTGCGGAAAAAACCGATCAAAATATTCTTCAAGTCTGGTCCTGTGGAGGATTGGCAGAAGCTTTTATCCCTGCAAATAAACGGTATAAAGAAAAAACCGGAATCGAAGTAGCCTATACAGGCGCCTTTGCCGCAGCCTTGGGGAAATCCCTTTTAGGAGGGGGAACAACTGAAGTTTTTGCCGGCAGGGTACTTGGTTTGGCAAAAAAATTGCGTAAAGCCGGGAAAATGCTCTTCTTCAGGCCCCTTTGTTTTACCAGTTATGTGCTGGTCACGCCAAAGGGTAATCCTGCGGGTATTTCAGATATTCAGGATTTAACAAAGCCAGGTATTAAAGTTATCCTGGCTCCGGAGGCCTTCCCGCCGGGGGGAAAGGCTGTGACAGGTCTCTTGAAAAAAGCGGGTGTATTAGATCAGGCTATGAAAAATACCGTTATCAAAGGAAGTTGTGTGCAGCGGACCATGGAAGATCTCGTCAACGGAAAGGGGGACGTATCCGTTGTGGAATATCGATTGACCCGGATGTCTTTATTTAAAGGAAAATCGGAGATCATTCCCATTGCTGCAAAGTATTTCCCGCCGCCACCCTTAACTTTTACAATAGGTGTAATGAAAGATGCGAAGGACAAAGGATCAGCCGCTGATTATGTTGATTTTATCCTGTCTGAAGAGGGGCAAAGTTTTTTTGAATCTGCCGGGTTTATACCGGCCATGTCTGATGAGGGGGAGCGATTAATAGAAAAATTGGGGGTGAAAGATGTCTGAAGCAGGAGGAATTATATCCAGGCAGGAAAATCTGTTGCCGGATGTAAAAACTCAAACCGGACAACTTAAATGGTGGAGGCGATTGACTCAAACTGTCGGTCTTTTGGTCCTTGGCCAGTGGTCTTTTTATGGTATTTTCCGTTGCCCTTTTCTCGTCCCCTATGTGAGTTGTCAAAATTGTCCTGTTATTACCTGTCATGGCCGGATATTTACCATGTTTTGGGGGTTCTGGCTCTTAATTCCTTTATCGGCGCTATTTTTTGGAAGGGCTTTTTGCGGTTGGCTTTGCCCTGGAGGGTTGATTAATCAGCTGTTGGGCAGGGTTGCACCGGTAACGCTGTCTGTCAAAAACAGGTTAACAGGGTTAATCCCATATTTTAAATATTTGGGATTAGCCATTGCTCTGTATGTGTGGCTGGGTTGGGGGCAACCCAGGGAAGCGATACCGATCCGGGTTGGTGGTTTTTTTTCATCTGTTTTACTGACTTTTGAGCATGGGAATCTAATATGGATCATTAGAACATTTTTTGTCCTTGGGTTTTTGGCTGCAGGCATATTGATTGCCAGTGCCTGGTGCAGATTTGCCTGCCCCCTGGGTGGAGTGCTTTCGATTCTGGGATCATTTTCTCTGTTCAAGGTATATAAAAACGAAAAATGTAATGAGTGTGATAAATGTCTGAAAATTTGCGAGGTGGGAACACGTCCTGGGGAATCTAATTGTAATAACTGCTCTGATTGTCTCTCTGTCTGTTCTGAAGATGCTATTAAAATCGGACGTTTTCGGAGGTAATCTCATATCTCCTTTATTACTATACAAGCATTGAAAAAACAGCATCAATTTTCAAAAATTTAATCAGATCATACCTGTTGCGTGTCTTAAAGCAGCGTTACCTAAATAGTTTCAAAATGACTAAACAGCAAAAAAAATAAGGGGAAAATTGGTGTATGCAGGCATAGATATAGGATCTTTAACAACTAAAGCCGTGTTGATAAATAATGAAAAAATTATTGGGTATAAAATTATTAAAACCGGTTCAGATCCTAAACAGGCAGGGGAAATAGTCTTTGATAAAGTGATTGCTGAAGCAGGCTGCGAAAAAAAAGAAGTAAAATATATAGTCGCCACGGGTTATGGGAGGGTCTCATTATCTTTTGCAGATCACGCAGTTACAGAACTCACCTGTCATGCCAGGGGAGTGCGTCATCTTGATCCGGCAATCGATTTTATTATTGATATCGGAGGACAAGACAGTAAAACGATCAAACTTGGCAAAAACGGGAACGTAGTCGATTTTGTCATGAACGACCGGTGTGCTGCAGGAACAGGGCGGTTTTTGACCATGATGGCACAGGCCCTGGAGGTTGATATGAAAAAATTTAGCGAGTTTTCAATCTCTTCCCAAAAACCTTGTCCCATTAACAGTACCTGTATTGTTTTTGCCGAATCAGAAATTATTTCCCTTCTGGCATCTGGGGAAGCAAAAGAAGATATCGCAGCGGGTCTTATTCAGAGTATAGCTAAGAGGGTAGGGAACATGGCTAAACGTATAGGTACAAACCAAAACATCGCTTTTGTTGGAGGGGGTGCCAAAAATTTGGGTTTAAGAAAAGCTCTTGAAGAAACTTTAAAAATTAATTTTATACCAATTAAAGTAGAGCCTCAAATAACAGGTGCGTTAGGCGCTGCTGTTTTAGCGTGCAAGCAATATGGAGGGTGAAAAAACATTATGGAGCTGAAAACAGATGAAAATATCGGCGAAGTAAAAACCGATTTTGCCATGGAACTGGAAATGGCCAAAGATAGCGGAATGAAAGTCGTGGGATCCATGTGTTCTTATTTCCCCCGAGAAATAGTGCTGGCTGCAGGGGCTATTCCCGTTGGGTTGTGCGGTACAACAGAGGGGCCTATCGAGGCGGCCGAAGTTGTACTCCCAGCAGATCAATGTCCCATGGTAAAGGCAACCTATGGTCGTGCCTTGAATAATACCTGTCCTATTTTTCCCCTTGCCGATTGTCTGGTTGGGGAAACAACCTGTGACGGCAGGAAAAAGATGTATGAATTGCTGGCAAGGGAAAAACCTATGCATGTTATGGAGCTTCCGCAAAAGCCGGAAGAGAGGGAAGCTCTGGTTCACTGGACAGCAGAGGTGCACAAGCTCAAAAGTTTTATCGAAGATCAACTTGCCGTAAAAATAACGGATAAAGCTTTAAAAAAAGCCATCAAGCATATGAACCGGGAACGTTTTTTGTTAAAAGAAATTCATAACTGCCGGAAGTCACATCCGGTTCCGGTTATGGGCCTTGATCTTGTGGGATTGACTACAAAAATGGGGTATTGCGTTGATAGAAAGGGGTATGTGGCCCGGCTTGAATCACTTCTTGCAGAACTTAAAGGGCGGATTAAAGAAGAAGAATTTGCATGTTCAGTCGACAGACCAAGAATTTTGTGGACAGGTCTGGGGAACAGCCTGGGATGCGACAAAGTATTAAGACTGGTTGAGGAATGCGGCGGTGTTGTGGTTTGTCAGGAAGGATGCGGTGGCGTTACCCGTCTGGACGATATGATCGATCTGGATAAGGAACCTCTCGGAGCTATTGCGGAAAGATATCTGAAAGTTACATGTTCTTGCATGTCACCTAACAATACGAGATTTGAGCAAATCGACCGGTTGATTTCAGAATATAATATCCAGGGAGTAATAGATTTAACCTGGCAGTCCTGCCATACATTTAATATTGAGTCATATCGGGTTAGAGAAGTCGTTAATGGTAAGCATGGTCTGCCGTTCCTGCACATTATAACCGATTTTTCCCAGTCGGACGTGGGGCAACTCAGGGTTCGCATTGAGGGCTTCCTGGAGCAGGTCACCCTGGGTGAAAAACCATGTGTCTGATTGATGCGCAACATGTTAAAAAAGTTTTTTCAAAGGGTAAAGATAAAAATATCGTAGCAATTGACGATTTCAGCCTGAAAGTAAAAGATAAGGAATTTGTCACAATTATTGGCCCCAGCGGCTGTGGAAAATCGACATTTCTCCTTTTGGTTGCAGGGCTGGAAGCAACTACAAATGGCAAAATCCTTATTGATGAACAGCCGGTTAACGGGCCTGATCCGCAAAGATCCATTGTATTTCAGGAATATCATCTTTTCCCCTGGAAAACCGTTAGGGGAAACGTGGAATTTGGGCCGGAGGTTAGAGGAATATCTAAAAAAAAGCGTCATGAAATTGCTTCGCAATATATTAAACTGGTGGGACTGGAAGGATTTGAAAATCGTTATCCCCATGAATTAAGCGGTGGAATGAAACAGCGAGTGGCAATTGCCAGAGTGCTGGCCAATGAACCCAAAGTGATTTTGATGGATGAACCTTTCGGGGCCCTTGATGCATTAACAAGGGAAATCCTTCAGATAAAATTATTGCAAATATGGCAAAAGGCAAAATGTACAGTCATTTTTGTAACGCACAGCATCAGCGAAGCAATATATTTGTCTGATAAAGTTGTGGTTATGAGCAAAAGGCCGGGAAGAATCAAAGAAAAAGTTGTTATAGATCTAT
>CAZNFB010000238.1:2284-4453 GCA_964572105.1 uncultured Desulfobacteraceae bacterium | reverse complement strand
GGCCAAAAGACAAGCTATTTCGTTCAACTTATAAAATTTTCGTTCCTTACAAACCTGCAACAAAAAAAGTTCAAACAAATCAATGCCTGAACTTTTTTTATGCTACAACAATAAAAACCATGATGCAAATCATAATTTTACCAGTTATATCCCACAGTAAAGGAGAGTTCACTGGTTTTCATCAAATTAACCGGAGCTGTAAAAGCGCCAACCGCATTCTTGCTGTATCTGTTGCCGCTGGATCCATCACCATTTGGTTCCTCTCCCCAAAATGCCATGAGACCAAGCTTGTAAAACCATTTGCCATCCCTGGTATATTTAACGGAAAAGCTTGTCATCCATGCATCTTCAGTATCATACATGACAAACAATTGAGGGAAAATTCTGCCTGAATTATAATGTGTATAAAATAATCCGGTAAATCGGTAATTATCTTCCTGATCCCAGGGTCTATGCACAGGATCATATTCCCAGTCATCTATATGCTTCCAATAGGCCTGTAAAGAAGCATTTATCATGTTGCGGGGATTTAAGAACCTCAGCCAGAAGGATTTATCAAAACCCAGTAAGGATTGATAAACCCTGTGCATGGTATACCCCTTCATGCTTGGATCCAGTCCAAATTCCAAATTTTGAAAAATAACAATAGCGGGGCCAAAAAGCTCCTCTGGCAAGGTTCCATAAAAAAGTTCTGTAAATGGATCAGCAGTGTCATAAAAAGGGACCTTGCTTACGATGTTCGCCTCACCCCGTATAACAGCATTTATAGACGAAACATATGTATTAAATGAAAACCCGTACATATCCTGTTTTGGATGGTCAAGGTAAAGGGCACTCTCGGTAAATCCCCGGGAAAGATCTATACCGGCATCATCCGCATAGGAACGCAAATAATAAAAAGTAAACTCACTGTCGGCGATGGCAACCCTTAGTTTGCCGCCGTATTCCATGTTATCTATATTACTGCTGGGCACACGCTCTTTTATTTCAATGGGAGGCGTGGCAGCATATTCACCACCGAGAAGTTCTGCTATCTGAGGGGCTACACTCATATGGATATTACTGCCGTCATTAACCGATATACCATTTTCTATACCGATTTCATTAATAATACCTATGATCTGTGAATCCGGCGGTAAAATATTATGCAATTTTAAAAGCGGCTCTGCAAATTCAGTTAAAGCAGGTATACCCCAGTCTTTTACATATTTGAAACCAAAGGCATATGGCGCATTACAATTATCATTGGGGTCTGTGGAAGACTGATCCAAAGGTGCAAACTGATGGGGCCGGATATCAGGAATAAGAACAAACTGCAGATCTATGGAATTAAAGGGGCCGACCATTCCCGATGAATAATCGAACCTCCCCATCCACAAAGGGGTGGCAAGGTCTTCGGGATTATCAAAAAACATCTTGTTACGGTTGTCCTGGGGGTTTACTATATTAACAACATTAAATCCATCAGCCTCACCCCACTGAACTATCTGCCGTCCCAGACGAACAGCTATACTCTGCTGGCTGCCGAATCTGGTTGTAAAATCAACAAAAGCCTCCCTTAAATCGTTTTCAACCTTGAGATCATCCTTTCCAAGCTCAAAATCAGAGGGGCTTTTATCCCGGACATTATCCCACCTGTCCGTAACATCAAAAACAGCATCGTAAGCTCCCCTGTAGGTCAGAAAAATTTTCCTCAGTTTAAAACCTGCAAATGAGACATCTTCCGGCCTCACTGTAAGATCAAACTTAAGCTCGGTAAGCCACTGGGAGCAGGTTACCGAATCCATGAATTTATTTTGAAAACCATTTGTATCCCGTAAAACATAGTTGGATTTCAAATGCCCGTGAAAATCTGTTTTTAATGCGTAACTATAATCTGAATTAAGAAACAAGGCTAAACATGCAAAAACAAAAAAACAAAGCACCGATCTGATCATCTGCACCTCCATTCAAAATCAACTTCAATAAAGATTAATAAAAGTCCAAAAAAGTTGGCACCCTAAAGGGTACCTTTAAAAATTAGAAATTAGAATTTTAGCCTATTGAAAAGGAGTGCGAAAAACAAAAAACACAGCATACATGGGGTCTGTTAGCATTTTTTATTTTCGCAGTGACACGTAAACCGGCGAAAAGGCAATTTTTCAAGGTGCCCTGAATAAAAATCATACT
>CAZNFB010000238.1:0-2184 GCA_964572105.1 uncultured Desulfobacteraceae bacterium | reverse complement strand
CCATAGATTGTTACGTTATTACTACCAATTATATGAAATTGTAAAGGATAATTCACTAATATTAATTAAATTTACAGGGACGGTAAAGGGACCCGTGGCATTTTTACTGTACCTGTTGGCACTGGTACCGTTTCCATTGGGCTCTTCGCCCCAAAAGGCCATGAAACCAAATTTATAGATCCACCTCCCGTCTTTTGTGATTTTCAGAGATAAATTTGTCATCCATGCATCTTCTGTATCATACATGACAAAAAATTCAGGGTGCAGCTTTCCCATACAATAATCTGTCCAGAAAAACCCTGTTAACCTGTAATTTTCAGGCTGATCCCAGGGCCTGTACACTGGATCATAATCAAAGTCGGATATATGTCTCCAATAGGCCTGCAAAGAAGCATTTATCATATTATGGGAGTTTAACCATCTTGCCCAGAAAGATTTATCAAAGCCCAAAAGGGACTGATAAACCCTGTGCATGGTATACCCCTTCATGCTCGGCTCCAGACCTAATTCCAGCAAATTATTTTCAACTAAAGGAAGCAAAGCAGGATGGACAAGGGTTTCGGGGAGTGTCCCATAAAACAGCTCTGTAAATGGCGGCTCAAAATCACCAAAAGACATTTTACTTACTATATTCGCCTCCCCCCTTATAACCGCATTAATGGAAGGGACAAAGGTGTTAAAGGAAAAACCGTACATATGCTGCTTTGGATGTTCAAAAATAAGCTCACTGTCAGTCAGCGCATGGGAAAGATTGATTGCGGGATCATCCTGATATACGCGCAGATAATAGAGAGTAAGTTCATGGTTTAAATATCCCATCCGTATTTTGCCCCCATATTCCATATTATCAAAATTACTGCTGGGGACATCTTCAACAAAATCAATGGGAGGCATGGGGTCGTAGGTTCCCCTGAGCATCTCTGCCACCTCTGGGAGTTTATACATTTGGAGCCAGCTTCCATCATTAATGCTTAGGCCGTCATGTACACTGATCTTCTCTGTTACCGCCGGCGTAAGGGGCTCGGCAAATTCTGTGAGGGCAGGGATTCCCCAATCTTTCAAAGCCTTAAAACCAAAGGCATAGGGAGCGTTGCATGCATCATAGGGATCGGTTTTTGATGACCCCAGGGGGGCAAACTGATGGGGACGGATATCAGGTATCAAAACCAGCTCCAAATCTATGGTATTCAAAGGACCAATCGCTCCTGTGGAATAATCCAGCCTGGCCATCCATAAAGGGATTGCCAGATCTTCAGGTTTGTCAAAAAACATCTTGTTTGAGTTATCCTGGGGATTTATTATATTTACAACATTAAACCCGTCCGCCTCCCCCCATTGAACTATCTGCCTCCCCAAACGTAAAACCAGGGATTGCTCCTCTCCAAATTCAGAAATCAAGTCGACAAAGGCTTCGCGCAAATCATTTTCAACCTTAAGGTCATCCTTTCCAAGCTCAAAATCATCGGGACTTTTATCCCGAACATTATCCCATTTATCTGTAACATCAAAAACAGCATCATAGGCCCCCCTGTAAGTGAGAAAAATCTTGCTTACCTGCACATTTCCAAAACGGAGATCCTCAGGCCGTATGGTAAGATCAAATTTAAGCTCGGTTAACCACTGGGAACATGTAACAGAATCCATGAACTTGTTCTGAAAACCATTTGTATCACGTAAAACATAGTTTGACTTTAAATGCCCATGGAAATCCGTGTTAAATGCGTAACTGTAATCTGAAGCAATAAGCATAAGGCTAAAAACAAATCCAGCAATAAGTGCGGCAAAACTTGATCTTTTCATATCCGTCCTCCTTAAACTAAATTTAATTAAAAGATAATAAATACATAATAATTCAGCCTAAATTTCAAAAAACAAATTAATGTTATAAAGTTACTACAAATCAAACTATTCATACCTTCAGACTATTGTCAAAAAATAAAATACATTTGATGAAAATAATGTAGCTATTCAGCGTCGATGACTTAAGATACGCAGCAGGTATTATCTGATTAAAACGGTTGAAATTGTTTAAACGTAATATCTATGGTGTACTTTTCTTTGCAAGATAGAAATTGCCCCTGCTCTTAAAACTAAGGCGGTTTTTGCCCGCAACCCAAGTCAAGGCGTGCCGCAATGGAAAACAAAGGTAAATCAAAATGGCAAAATACAATTCGGACATCCACC
>CAZNFB010000237.1:0-4463 GCA_964572105.1 uncultured Desulfobacteraceae bacterium | reverse complement strand
TCAACAACGTCATTACATCTTTAGCCACTTCAGCAAGTTCTTGTATGACCATTTCATTTTTTTCAGTATCTTTAGTAATAATATATTTTTGCTTCATTCATATCTCCTGATAAAAAATTATTCGTATAAAGGGTAAATGGTGTCCAAGGGGCAATTTCGGCGGGGGAGCAATCAGATCAGCCTGTTTATTGATTGTATATACCCAAATGCCCAAAATTTCACGGTAAAAATAATATCTATTTGTATCTTTATCAAGTCTTATTATCTTTTTTTTTAAAATTGCAGGGTATGTTAAAAAAATGGAGCCAAATCTTTACATTTGACAAATCAGTGTTTTGATAATGAAATGTCAAGATTAAAAATTTGACCCCATCAATATTAAAGAATATCATTTGAATTTACTGAGTTATTAAGCGGTTATGCCTGAAGTAATTTCCACGTCATGCTCACCCTGAAATTGCGATTTTTTTTACCCTTCGTAAACTTTTTATATAAAATTTCATTAAAAGTCAAATATCCGGATAAATCATTTGCCCTGAAGAATAATTTTTGGAATAATAATATGAGATTTTAGGAAATTAATTTTGGGAAGGGAATGAATATATAATCAGCATTTTTTTAAAAGCCCATTGCTGCCTTTAAATTTGGTAAAATTTTAATGGAGGATGACTTATGCCCACGGCATTGCCGGAAAAAGAAAAATCTGTTGAAAACGCAATCTCTCAAATAGAACGGCAATTTGGAAAAGGTTCTATTATGAAGCTTGGCAACAGGACTGCTGAAGATATTCCTACAATTTCAACCAGTTCCCTTGCACTGGATAAGGCACTAGGTATAGGCGGGGTTCCAAGGGGAAGAATTATTGAAATCTATGGACCCGAGTCATCGGGAAAAACGACCCTGGCACTTCATCTGGTGGGAAATGCCCAAAAAAATGATGGGATCGCAGCATTTATCGATGCAGAACACGCCCTTGATATTAAATATGCTAAAAAAATAGGTGTTAATTGTGATGAGCTCCTGGTTGCACAGCCGGACACAGGGGAGCAGGCCCTTGAAATAACCGATATGCTGGTCAAAAGCGGAGCCATGGATATTCTTGTTATTGATTCTGTTGCTGCCCTTGTTCCAAGAGCAGAAATAGACGGAGAAATGGGGGCTTCCCATATGGGGCTCCAGGCAAGGCTTATGTCCCAGGCTCTCCGTAAACTTGCCGGTTCAATCAGTAAAACCAAGACAACACTGATATTCATAAATCAAATCCGAATGAAAATAGGTGTGGTTTTTGGTAATCCCGAAACAACCACAGGTGGAAATGCCTTAAAATTTTATTCTTCTGTGAGATTAGATGTCCGCCGTATAGGGGCCATAAAATCAGGCCAGGATATTGTTGGGAACAGGACCAGGGTTAAAGTAGTAAAAAATAAGCTTGCGTCCCCTTTTCTGGAAGCCGAGTTTGATTTAATGTATGGGGAAGGTATCTCCATAACAGGGGATCTCCTTGATGTTGGTGTTGAAGCGGGGGTTATCGATAAGAGCGGGGCATGGTATTCGTATAATGGAGAGAGGATTGGCCAGGGAAGAGAAAATGTAAAAAAATATCTCATGGAAAACCCTGAGCTGAGTAATTCTTTATATCTCAAAGTCAAAGAAGCCATTGGACTTATAAAAAAAGAAGAAAAAAATGCTAAAAAAGAATAAAACGGAGTAATTAATGACCGGCAATGAAATACGGAAACGGTTCCTGGAGTATTTTGAAACAAAAAAGCATAAAACTGTAAGGAGCGCATCCCTTGTTCCTGTGGATGATCCCACTCTCCTTTTTACTAATGCTGGCATGGTACAGTTTAAACGCACATTTTTAGGTGAAGACAAAAAAGACTATTCACAAGCGGTAACATCCCAGAAATGTGTACGCGCTGGTGGAAAGCATAATGACCTTGAGAATGTGGGCTATACGGCACGGCACCACACTTTTTTTGAAATGCTTGGAAATTTTTCTTTTGGAGATTATTTTAAGGAAAAAGCCATTGAATATGCATGGGATCTTCTCTTAAATGTTTTCCGCCTTCCCAAAGAAAAACTTTTTATTTCAATCTATAAAGATGATGATGATGCTTATAACATATGGAATAAAAATATGGGGTTGCCCCATGAAAAGATAATAAGGTGCGGTGAAAAGGATAATTTTTGGTCCATGGGGGATACTGGTCCCTGCGGTCCCTGCAGCGAAATTCATATTGACAGGGGGGAAGCTTTTGGCTGCTTGAAACCTGACTGCATGGTGGGATGCGATTGTGACAGGTATCTTGAAATATGGAACCTGGTATTTATGCAGTATAACAGGAATAAATCCGGGGAGTTAACTCCCTTGCCAAAACCGAGTATAGATACAGGAATGGGTCTGGAACGTCTTTGCGCAATTATCCAGAATGTACCCACCAATTATGAAACCGATTTTTTTATACCTATAATTAATACAATTGAATCATTATCTGAAAAAAGCTATGGAAGTTCTCCCCAAACCGATATCTCCATGAAGGTAATAGCAGATCATACCAGAGCCGCTGCTTTTCTCATATGTGACGGAGTTTTGCCTTCAAATGAAGGACGTGGATATGTCTTGCGAAGGATTATGCGCCGCGCCATACGCTATGGCCGGAACATCGGCCTTACACGTCCCTTTCTCAATACAACTGCGCAGACACTCTTTAATATTATGAAACCTGCATATCCTGAGCTCCTGGATGCAAAGGCTTTTATAATGAAGATTATTGAAAATGAAGAGATTCAATTCTCCAAAACTTTAGATAATGGATTAAGGCTGTTAAATGATACACTTGCAGAACTAAAGGCCAGGGGGGTGACCACTGTTCCCGGTGAGATAATATTTAAGCTTTATGATACCTTCGGCTTCCCCGTCGATATTGTGCGGGATGTTGTCAGGGATGAAGATATGACCCTTGATATGGACGCCTTTGATAAATCGATGAAAGAGCAGCGATTAAAATCAAAATCTTCGGCTGTTTTTACACAAACAGGAGATGCTTATAAAAAGCTTTCCTCCCATGGGGTAAAATCTGAATTTAAGGGATATGATAATTTTTCATTAAGCTCGAAAATCTTCCTCCTTGTGAAAGACGGTGCAGAGGCATCAGAAGCTTCATCTGGACAGAGCATTGAAATAGTAACAGAATCGACCCCTTTTTATGGAGAATCCGGCGGGCAGGTGGGGGATACAGGAAAAATAAAAGGTACCGATTTTGAAATTAAGGTTTTAAATACCATTAAAAATCCCACGGGAATTATAATTCATAAAGGGAAAGTAGTATCGGGAACAGTAAAAACAGGGGCTGAGGCTCTTCTTGAGGTTGATCAGGGACGGCGAAGGGATATAGCGCGTAATCATACTGCCACCCATATTCTTCACGAGGTTTTGCAAAATATTTTAGGGGATCATGTAAAGCAGGCCGGATCCCATGTGGCCCACGACAGGCTCCGTTTTGATTTTACCCATTTTTCCAGGATCAGCATAAAGGTACTTAATGAAATAGAAGCCCTTGTCAACAGCAGGATAAGAGAAAATATTCCTGTTACGACTCAGAAAATGGATATGGAAGAGGCAAAAAAGACCGGAGCAACAGCCCTTTTTGAAGAAAAATATGGGGACAGGGTAAGGGTTGTATCAATATCTTCTTTTAGCAGGGAGCTTTGCGGAGGAACACATCTTTGCTCCACAGGTGAGACAGGTCTTTTTAAAATTATTCAGGAATCGAGTGTTGCCTCCGGTGTAAGGAGAATTGAAGCATTAACAGGTGCTGCTGCTTTATCATACGTTCAAACAACAGAAAGAATAGTTTATGGAACAGCGCAGCTCATAAAAGAGAAACCTGAAAAAATTGTTGAAAGAATAGAAAAAAATCTTGCTGATTTTAAATCTCTTGAAAAAGAGGTTGATAAATTAAAGGGACAAATAGGACGCTTGAAATCAGAATCAGAAGAAGATGAAACAAAAGAGATAAACGGTGTTAAGCTCATAACCAAAAAAGTTTCAGCTGATACTCCATCTGCGTTAAGAACTCTGGCTGATCAGTTAAAAGATAAAGTAGGTTCAGGAATATTTGTTCTGGGGGCAATTTCCGGACCAAAAGTGCTTCTTTTAACCATTGTTACAAAAGATCTAACCGGCAAATATCATGCAGGAAAAATAGTAAAGGAAGTCGCTGCACTGGTTGGCGGGGGAGGGGGAGGTCGACCGGATATGGCGCAGGCAGGGGGAACACAACCTGAAAATCTTGATATGGCTCTTGAAAAGGCGTGCGATATTGTTGCTGCTGTTAGTTAGAGGCAGGGAACCCGGTTGTTTCGCTGAATAGCTACAAAAAGGCAGCAGTGTCCGGTTAGAATTTTGCGTGAGGGGAGTTTAATTGTTTTTGTAGCGTATTCAAGAAATTTATTCGCAA
>CAZNFB010000236.1:0-4470 GCA_964572105.1 uncultured Desulfobacteraceae bacterium | reverse complement strand
TCTGAATATCTATAATTACGAAAGTTCTTATATTCACCCTCTTAAAAACATTCTATGCATGGAGCTATTTTATGGAATCTGACCAGAAAAATCAAAAAACCTCTGAGCTTTTTGCGACCATTGATTCAATATTTAACTCTAATTCTGTGGCCGTTGTGGGGGCATCCGATGAAACCTTCAGCTTTGGGTTTCACTTTATGCGCTACCTCGTTGATTCAGGATATAAGGGAAACATTTTTCCTGTTAACCCCAAAAAAAAAGAAATATTAAATTACAAGGCTTATGCCGACTTGACTCTGGTTCCAGGAAATATCGATTATGTTATTTGCTGCATACGGGCAGACCTGGTTACAAACCTCATTGACCAGTGCCTGGGAAAAAAGGTTAAAGTTATTCATCTTTTAACGGGGCGGTTTAGCGAAACCGGAGATCCTGAAGCCCATGAACTGGAAAAACAGATTCTTGCAAGGGCCCAAAAAGCCGGGATTCGTTTAATAGGCCCCAATTGCATGGGAATTTATGCCCCGAAAAGCGGAATCAGCTTTAACCATGATCTTTCCATGGAGTCGGGCAAGGTGGGCGGAATTTGCCAAAGCGGAGGGGTTGCCGGAGAAATTGTCCGTTATGCCTCATTAAGGGGGGTAAAGT
Organism: uncultured Desulfobacteraceae bacterium; assembly: GCA_964572105.1. GTDB lineage: Bacteria > Desulfobacterota > Desulfobacteria > Desulfobacterales > BuS5 > DAOWMW01. Next base: position 3,822 of record CAZNFB010000236.1, on the reverse strand, counting down.
TCAGCAAGGTTATAAGTTATGGAAATGCCCTTGACCTTAATGAATCTGATTTACTGGAATATTTTTATCTGGATCAAGAAACAAAGGTCATATTTATCTATATTGAAGGAGCAAAAGACGGCCTGCGCTTTTTCAAAATTTTAAAAAAAACCTCCATGAAAAAACCTGTAATACTGCTGAAAGGCGGAAAAAGCAGCGCAGGTCAAAAAGCGACCATCTCCCATACCGCCTCCATAGCAGGAAAAGAAGGAGCCTGGGATGCGGCGTGCAGGCAGTCTAATACAATAAGAGCATCATGCATAGACGAATTAATAGATCTCCTTGTAGCCTTTGACAAACTTCCTGCTATTTTGTCGAAAAAAACAGGAATAATAGGAGGGGGAGGCGGAAAAGGTATTTTGGCGGCTGATGAATGTGAAAATGCCGGTCTAAATGTTATTGATCTTCCAGATGACGTGGAAAAATTTATTGTAAAAAAAGACCCTTCCATGTCCGGGTGGTTAGGAAACCCTGTCGATTTTTCCATAGTATCGGGAAGTAAAATTGATACAATTGAAATGCTCAACATTCTCTCCTTAAGCCCGGGGATAGATATTCTTTTAGCTATTTTAACCGAGGATAACCCCTTTGATGAAATTTTCTGGACAGAATTCATCAACAAGGAAGTTGAAAATTATATTAAAATAGCAAGCAATAAATCCAAACCTTTCGCTGTGGTTATGGGAAATCCCCGTCTAAACATTTCTGACGTGGAAAACTGGCGCTGGAAAGCTTTTTTAAAAGCATGGAAAAAACTGCAGGAATCAAATATTCCGGTTTTTACAAGCACTAAAACCGGAGCAAACGCTATTAGCAAGGTTGCAGAATTTTATATGCGCATGGAAAAACGAGTCTCCATCCCCCAGGTGCCAGAAACAGAACAAAAAAAAACCGGTACAATTCTAAGTGAAATAGAGGCAAAACAGGCTATTTCCAGTGCTGGAATAACTGTGAATAAAACTTTTTTTGCAAAAACAAAAAAAGAGGCCATTGATTTATCTGAAAAAATAGGATTTCCCGTTGTTTTTAAAATTGTTGCCCCAACAATTACTCACAAAACAGATGTGGGCGGGGTATGCCTTAATATAAAAACATCAAAGGATGCCGGAGATGCTTATGATAAAGTAACAGCAGCAGCCGGAGAAAATGAAATTTTTGGGATAGCTGTTCAAAAAATGATTCCCCAGGGGATAGAACTTGTTGCCGGCATGTCCCGTGATCCGCAGTTCGGCCCAATGCTGATGTTCGGAATCGGAGGTGTCCATGTGGAGATTATAAAAGATGTGATATTTGCAATAGCCCCTCTGGATAAAGAAGGTGCCATGGAAATGATTTCAGGAATTAAAAATAAACAGATCCTAAATGGGTTCAGGGGGCAGGAGCCGGTAAACAAAGAGGAGATAGCAGATCTTCTGGTCAAGCTTTCAGATTATGTGATGCTAAACCATGAAATAGAGGAAATAGATATTAATCCGATTATTGCCACACCTGCAGGGCTTGTTGCTGTGGATGCCAGGATTATTAAATATTGATAAAAATTGCAGCATTATGTTTATTGATTTTGATTTTTTCGAACAAGCTCAGGAAATAAGTGATCAACTCACGGTAAACACAATCCACAAGAAGCACGACATGTTTGTTGATAAATTTTGTCCTATCATAAAAAAGCTTGAGCAGCATTATCACTGGAGCATTATGCAGGCTGAATATGCTACCGATATAGTTTTCAAACGACAGCAGGATTTGCAACTTATATATGACAACTTAGGAACGAAAACTCAATTAAATGATCAAAAACCTTTAAATATCAATGGGCTATAAAAATATAGACTTTTATGTAAAATAATATGAGACGGGTATGATGCAAATTCAACCAAGAATGAATAAGGCATCGTAATGATAAAAAAAACTTAAAGCCTGGCCCTAAACCGTTCTTGTTGGGTGAAAATAATATTTTGCATATTGTAGAGGGTGGGCAATGCCCACTCTACTCTTTTCCGATATGCTCGTCAAATTTGATCCTGGATACGGCTCCCCAGGCAGAAGAATAAATTTTCCTATCCATAAATTTGTGGAAGGTTGAATAAGGCCAGTCAGCCGGTGATTTGACAAGACCATGTTTTACCGAATTTTAATGGATATAATTGAAATGCGCATTAAAATCTTTTTGATCTTTTATCTGATGTTCCCAAAACCGTCTTTGCCAGATCGTTCCCTCACGGCGGCGCTGCTGTAATTTTGTAGGGTGGCATTGCCCGCCATGCCCTTAATCTGCTGGGTAAATTCCTTTTTTATCAAACCCCACCTGGTCGAGTAATCAGTATCTTTTGCAGACAGTTGCCAGATGCATGCATATGTTCCGGCAACAACACCCATGCTTTTATTTCAAACGGCCGCAGGCTTTGAATCTTTTTTATAGCCTTTCAAACCCCAGAGCCGCAACTACAAATTTCTGCAATCTCAAATTGCCATACTTTTGTTCAAGCTTTTTCCGTATTCCCGCACCTTGTTTGCGCCGTCTTTTATCTGTCTTGCAATCTCGGGAGCCAGACAAAGTTCATTCTCAGAAAGCTGCTTTGCCTGATCAGCGCTCATTCCTGCATTTTTTAGCTTTACAAACTTGAATTCAATCAAGACATCAAATACTTTGCCGTATCTTTTATCCGGCCTGATGATCATGGTCAGATATGCTGATCAAAAACCTTTAGACAAATTATCTGATAAAATTAACGGAAACGCTAAAAAATAGTGCATATATACCCAATAAACATTTGCACAGCACAGGTCTGTGTTACAGGTCAAGAGTAATATGTTTATTTAAACATATTACTCTTGACATCTCAAGTGAACGATATATAATATGGCAATTAAAATTCAAATGAAGAAGGAGATGACTATGTTTAGTTTCTATGCAGGCTCTTTTTCTAATCTGGCAGACACTTCAATTGGAAGGGAATTATGGCTATTCTTAAATACTGAAGAGGTACTTGTTCGCCTTGAGACCACAACATTTCTTAAACGTCCTGCTCTCGAAGGACTTCAACCCCAACTATTAGAGAGATTCGGTAAAGAGATAAAATCAGATCGTTGGAAGCAAATGATTGGCCGAATGGTTCGCCAAATAATGGAGCGCAGAGGCTATATCCTTGACCAAGCCGGTGTAAGAACACGTGTCGGGGACCTTTTTACCAGTGCATCTCGGTATCGAAAAAACGCCTAATAAACGAGGAATGATCATGCCTACAATTTCTATGTTTTATGGTATTTTAATCTTGATGTATTTTTACGACAACAAGAAACACAGTATACCTCATATTCATGATTAATACGCTGAACACGAAGCTACTATTACAATTGAGGATGGTTCTATTTTGGGTGGCGGCCTGCCGTCAGCAAAGATGAAATTAGTACAAGCCTGGATAGAAATTCACAAAGAAGACTTGATGGTTAACTGGAGATTGGCTGTTGCGGGCGAACCAATTTTTAAAATTAATCCATTACAATGAAAGGTGGTTGGTATGGAGACTATAATAAAAGCCGTTCCACTTGATAATTATCGAATTGATATCCTCACAAGCAGCGGCATTTCAGGTGTTTTTGACGTAAAACCTTATTTAAACGGCAGTGCTTTCAAAGAACTTGAAAACAAATCTTATTTTTGTCTTGTTCGCCCTGCCCATCATGGTATCATGTGGCCAAAAGAACAGGACTTTAGTTCTGATACCATTATATGGGACATACAAAATGCCCAACAAATAAATACAGCGGACGCAAAAAGCCGCG
>CAZNFB010000235.1:0-4476 GCA_964572105.1 uncultured Desulfobacteraceae bacterium | reverse complement strand
AATTGCCTGTAATCCAATGTTACCTAACCTATTCTTTAACTGCGGGGTTCGCCATAGACAGTCAGCGCAGTTTTATTATGGATAAACGTGGTAATGGATCATGCCCATGAACTTTTTAAACAGGCTCTTGCGGAAGCATGGATGCCGCCTCTTTGTCCAGTATCCAGGTCAAGATGCCGTTTTTTGGCTGGATTTTTGAGGCAGGCAGACCAACCTTGCGCCCCCTTAATATATTATTTACCACCGCCGCCTTTCCATTCCCTGATGCCAGAAAGACAATATGTGCAGCACTATTCAGGACAGGAAAGGTCATGGTGATACGATCTACACAGGGATTGCCCCCTTTAACTGCAATGATGATCCGATCATTCTCCCAAAGAGTCTCCTGCCCCGGAAAAAGAGAGGCCGTGTGCCCGTCCAAACCAATCCCGAGAAAAATCAGATCGAATATGGGATATTCCCTCTCTTTTGATTGAAAAAAATCAATAATTTTTTCCTGGTACTTCAATCCCTTTTCTCCAGGAGAACCCCCGCCAAACATAGGATGAATTTGTTCCCGGGGAATATCAACTTTGTCAAGAAGGTCCTGTTTAGCCGCTCCGTAATTACTTTCAGGGTCATTTTCCGGCACCCAGCGTTCATCAACCCAGAAGATATCTGTTTTATTCCATGGTACTTCCCCACGATAGGGCTCTTTTGTCAGCATTCTGTGCATCGGCCTTGGCGTAGAGCCTCCTGAAACCGCTACAGTGAAAAAACCTTTGTCAAACACACATTCCCTTGCTGTCCTGGCAAATAGATCGGCTGCGGCTGCGGCTGCCTGCAACGGGGTATCCCTTATTATTATTCCACCTTGATTCAGATTCATAAAGGAGACTACTCTCTTTTGGTCTTTTTAATGATTGGTCCCCAACTCCCGGATTCATAGGGTAAAAGCATGTTGGAAAGGTCCTGGCATGTTTCACATTCCATGAGAATAGGGGTTAAAAATGACCAGCAAAGTTCAACACCATCCTGCCTCCAAAATAGCATATGATCTCCAATCATGCAGTCCAGCAGCACTTTTTCGTAGGCCTCAAGAAGGGGACCTGAATAATTTTGATGATATTGAAAATCCATGGCAACGGTCCTAAGACATAATTTAGCCCCGGGATTCTTGGTCTGAAATGTTAATGATATTTTTTCATCCGGGTAAATACCGAGGATAAGCTGGTTGGCGGCAATCTCTTCCCCGAGTGTCCGACGAAACAGGGAGTGGGGGACATCTTTAAACTGAATAACAATCTGGGTCAATTTTTTATTCAGCCTTTTTCCCGATGTAAGATAAAAGGGAACGCCCTGCCAGCGCCAGTTGTCTATGAGTACCTTCATACCGGCAAAGGTTGGAGTCAAAGACTCAACGCTGATGCCTGGCTCATGGCGATATGCAGGAACCCTTTTCCCGTCGATAATTCCTGGACCATACTGTCCAAGGATCAGATAATTTTGAAGATCCACTGTGGGAAAAGGCCTGAGAGACCGATATACTTTTACTTTTTCATCTATTACCCTATCCGCCTCGAATATGGAGGGGGGCTCCATGGCGGTGAGGGCAAGGAGCTGCATCATATGGTTCTGAAACATATCACGCAATATCCCGGCCTGCTCATAATAGCCTGCGCGGTGCTCAACACCCAGGGTTTCAGCCGCAATAATATTTATATGCCTGATATATTGCCTGTTCCATATTGGTTCAAATATGGCATTGGCAAAACGGAACATCAGGATGTTCTGTACAGTCTCCTTGGCCAGGTAATGATCAATCCTGAATATCTGATGTTCCTGAAAGTGTTCATGGAGTGATCTGTCAAGATCAATTGCTGTATTGAGGTTCCTGCCAAAAGGTTTCTCCACTACTATCCTTGACCAGCCGTTTCCATCTGTTTTTTCGGTGGAAAGGCCTGCTTTTCCCAGCATCAGAGCCGCCGATTTATAAAGGGAAGGGGGGATGGCAAGATAAAAAATTCTGTTTCCCATTGTCCCGAATTTCTTATCCATATCTCTGAGTGAATCGGCCAAATTCTTAAAAGAGTGAAAATCATTGTAATCGATAATCCGATATAAAAGGGATGGGGCAAAGGTTTCCCATTTTTGATTATCCAGGCTCTTTATGTTTATCAAAGCCTTTTTCATCTTATCCCTAAAATCCTCATCACTCATTTTGGTTCGAGCACACCCGACAATGAGCAAAGGATCAGGGAGAGTTCCATTAAGATGCAAGTTGAAAAGAGCAGGAATAATTTTGCGTGCTGTCAGGTCTCCTGATGCCCCCAGGATGACCAGGGTAAAGGGATCTGATTTTCCCTCTATGAGGCAGGGCTCAAAAGAGTTTAGCATATCAGGCGTTGTTGTCTCAGCCATTGCAGTCAATCTTGTATTGTGATTATCCATAATTTACCGCATAGGGTTATCTTGCTATGGATTGTCATTCTATTTTATGACGCGCTCTTTTTTGCGGAAACCACCCCATGTCCTCCAAATTCCCGCCTGAGAGCCGCCACAACCCTGTCCGAAAAAGAATTCTGCTCCTGGGAGCTAAATCTATTCATTAAGGACAGGGCGATCACCGGCGCTGACACTCCGGATTCTATCGCCTGTTGAACCGTCCATCGGCCTTCGCCTGAATCCTCAATGTATCCCAGAATGTCCGTAAGTTTTTCATCCTTGGCAAAAGCCCTCTCCGCAAGTTCCAAAAGCCATGAACGAACCACACTCCCCCGATTCCAGAGATGAGCTACTTCAGCATAATTGAGTGATTCAGCATAGGGAGAAGCATCCAGAATATTAAAACCTTCCCCATAAGCCTGCATCATGCCATATTCGATGCCGTTGTGGACCATTTTTACAAAATGCCCGGAGCCTGTGGCTCCGCAGTAAAGATAGCCTTCTTCAGGGGCGAGGGATTTGAATATGGGTTCAAGGTAGAGGCTGGTTTTCCGTAAACCGCCAAGCATCAGGCAATACCCTTTATCAATGCCCCATATGCCTCCACTGACTCCAGCATCCATAAACTGAATGTTTTTCTCTGCAAGCAGGCCCGCCCGTCGGATATCATCTTTATAGTACGTGTTTCCTCCGTCAACGATAATATCATCCGGCTCCATAATTTCCCTGAGCCGGTTTATATGATCATCCACAACAGGACCGGCCGGGAGCATTATCCACACAATACGTGGTGGAGAAAGTTTTTCAACGACCTCTTTAAGAGAATAGGCACCTATAGCACCTTCTTTCACCATCTGTTCAGTCTTATCCCGTGTCCGGTTATAGGCTACTACCCCATGGCCATCCCGCAAGAGTCTCCTTCCCATATTTATTCCCATACGCCCCAGGCCGATCATGGCTATTTGCATATCCGGGTTCTCCTTTTTTTGGTGATTCAACGAAAATCAGAAACTAAAAGGTTCCCTAAATAACTTCCTGAGTAACTATTCAGCTAATATGCAGGGGAGATTAAACCAGCGACGCTGAATAGTTACCTGCCAGATTGGGTCCAATGATTTTCAAGGAACCCCTTAATCTTTCTTTGGCCATTCAACATCGCTTCTCTCATCAGTAAAATAGCAGAATATGCTCCACTCAAATTCGCGCAGAGAAACAGGACATCGCAGTTTTACTTTTTTATCACTGACCCCAATGACTTCCCAGTCCCCTTTGCGAGGGCCTTTTTTAATGTTTATTTTTTGCCCCACGCTAAATGGATATGGTTCAAAAAAAACTACTTTACCGGTTTTCATCGGATAATTATCTCCCGCTATTATGATGCATGCTCTTCCGTATTAGCAAAAGAGCATCTAACACTTCATTTAAATAAATATACAATTTTATGCTACACCAGATTTTTCAAGGTACCCAAAACTTCGTTATAGTCAGGTTCGTCAGCGACCTCTTTTACAAGCTGAACATATTGAAGGATTCCATCTCTATCCAGGATAAATACCGCCCTTGCCAGTAAACGCAGCTCCTTAATAAGGACACCATAGGCCTCGCCAAAGGAACCCAGCAAATGATCTGAAAGAGTTATCACCTTATCAACCCCGGCAGCGCCGCACCAGCGTTTTTGTGCAAAAGGCAAATCCATGGTAATGGTAAGTATGGTTACGTCAGGGCCGAGGATCCCCGCCTCTTTATTGAACCTTCGAACTTCCATGTCGCACACAGGGGTGTCCAGAGAGGGGACTGAGGTGATAACACAGACCTTTCCCTGAAACGATGAAAGCCTTACCAGCGAAAGATCATTGTTTAGAACTTTACAGTCAGGAGCAGGTTTTCCAATTTTTGGTTGTTTTCCAATCAGGGTCAAAGGATTACCTTGCATAGTTATTATTCCAGCATTCTCTTCCATTTTTAGATCTCCTCAAAATTTATAGTATTAGAAATTTCCCTAAGGAACGGGGACGAAATAAGTTCGCAATTTTAAGTGTTGAGGCGCCTGCC
>CAZNFB010000234.1:0-4480 GCA_964572105.1 uncultured Desulfobacteraceae bacterium | reverse complement strand
TCTTTTTAACAGGAATTTCAGGTGTACTTTTCGGGATGCTCCTCCTTTACGCATCAATCAAACTCACATTTATAATTACAGACAAATTGATAAAAAAAAATGATTGAAAATCTGCTATATTCAGCTAAAACCTCCGGTTTTTTTCATCTTACCCCAGGTATGATTCTGATGTGGTTCATCGGCTTTACATTAATCTACCTTGCCATAGCAAAAGAATATGAACCATTTTTACTGCTCCCCATAGGATTTGGAATTATTCTGGCCAATATTCCCCTTTCAGGACTTATGGAAGCCGGGGAAGGATTACTTTGGAAATTTTACCATTACGGCATACAATGGGAGATTATTCCCCCTTTAATTTTTCTTTGCCTGGGAGCACTTACAGATTTCGGGCCTCTTATTGCAAGACCTTCTCTTATTTTTCTGGGGGCGGGGGCACAGGCAGGGGTCTACCTTACTTTTTTTGCCGCCCGCGCCATGGGATTCGATTTAAATGAAGCCGCAACAATAGGAATTATCGGGGGGGCAGACGGGCCAACAACGATATTTCTTGCTGCCAAACTTGCTCCTCACATGCTCGGAACATGTGCTGTTGCTGCATATTCCTACATGGCTCTGGTGCCGATTATCCAGCCCCCCATAATGAAGCTTTTAACAACAAAAGAAGAACGGCTCATAAGGATGAAAAAATCCAGAAAAGTCAAGCATATTGAAAAAATTTTATTTCCCATTATTTCCATGCTTCTGATTATTCTCCTTATTCCTGCGGCCGCCCCTTTATTTTCCATGCTCATGCTGGGAAACCTTTTCAGAGAAGCAAAAGTGGTGGACAGGCTGGCACAAACAGCAAAAAACGAACTAATGAATATCGCAACAATATTTTTAGGACTTCCTGTGGGTGCAACAATGAACGCAGAAGCCTTTTTACAACCCAAAGTGATCTTTATATTTCTCCTGGGTATGTTTGCATTCATGTTAAGCACAGCCTCGGGAATATTGCTGGCAAAATTTATGAACCTTTTTACCAAAATAAAAATCAACCCCTTAATTGGGGCAGCCGGAGTCTCCGCAGTCCCCATGGCTGCAAGGGTTGCCCACAAGTTAGGTGCTGAGGCAGATAAAAAAAATTATCTTTTAATGCATGCCATGGCTCCCAATGTTGCCGGAGTTATAGGTACGGTTATCGCAGCAGGAGTTTTTTTAACATTGTTAAGCTAATGCCCAATTATACCTTCAGCGTAACTCTTCATCTGTACAGATTAGCTGAATAGTTACGCTGAAGCTTATACTTTTCAAACAATTATTACAAAAACAAAAGGAAAACAGTCATGGCACAAGAACTTTTGGCACCCCTTGCGGGCAAAATTGTTAAAATAGATATTAACGTCGGCGACAAGGTCGAAGAAGATCAGGACGCCATGGTAATCGAAGCGATGAAAATGGAAACTCCCGTTTATGTACCCTGTGACGGAACAGTAAAAGAGATAAAAGTAAAACAGGGAGACGAAGTGGAAGAGGATGATTTGCTGGCTATTATCGACGAATAACAAAAAAACAAAGTAACTATTCAGCTGATACGTATCAGCTTCAGGTATAATCTGATTAAAACTGAAGCATGTTTGCAAGTAGCATTTTAAAACAGCTGAATGATTATAAAGCTAAGGATATAATCATGAGACCTTATTTTGAAAAAATGGATCAATTCGGCCGCGAAATGAGAAAGGGTGAGATAAAAAGGACAACAGAGAACGCTGATAACATAAAAGAGGCTGAATCGGTTGTAGATAAAGAGATCGACAATGTAAAAAATGCTGGTTTTCCTGAAGAAAAAATTAATGCAAGGGGTCAGATGACAGTCTGGCAGCGCCTGGAATACCTTGTTGATCCCGGAACCTGGTGTCCTTTGCACACCCTTTTAAATCCTGAAGACAATGTAGAAGGGACAACCAATGTCATAGACGGAATAGGAAAGGTTGCCGGAAAATGGGCAGTGATAATAGGTTTTGATAATAAAGTCATGGCCGGCGCCTGGCTTCCAGGGCAGCCTGAAAATATCCTTAGGGTCACCGATCTTGTCAAAAGACTGAATATTCCCCTGATCTGGCTTGTTAACTGCAGCGGCGCCAAATTGCCCCAGCAGGAAAAATTTTATGCTAACCGCCGGGGCTCTGGAACCACATTTTACAGGCATGCGGAATTAGAACAGCTCGGGGTCCCCATTCTGGCTGGAATATTCGGCACAAACCCTGCCGGTGGTGGTTACCACAGCATCAGCCCTACAATATTATTTGCCCATAAAGATTGCAATATGGCTTTGGGAGGCGCAGGAATAGTCTCGGGGATGGCTCCCCAGGGGGGATTTGATACAAAAATTGCAGAAAGCATCATAGAAACCACAAAGCATTTCAAGGCAAAACCGCCTGGGACTGTTAAAATTCATTATGATCATACAGGTTTTTTCAGATATGTTTATGATAAAGAGACTGAAGTTTTAGATGGGATTAGGGATTATATGGGAAAGATTCCATCATATGATCCGGTTTTTTTCCGTGTAACCGAACCAAAAAAACCTGAATTTACAGATGATGATCTTTATCGTCTTTTACCCTTTGATCAGAAAAAAGTATACGATTTTGACCAGATTCTTTCACGCCTTGTCGACTCCAGCGAGCATATGGAATACAGGCCGGATTACGGGCCGGAAATCTACACAGGGCTCTGCAAGATCGACGGTTTCCTTGTGGCCTGCATTGGTAACCGCCAGGGATATCTGGGTAAAGATTATCCTGAATATGCTTCATACCCGGGAATAGGCGGGAAACTCTACAGGCAGGGGTTAATCAAAATATCTGAATTTGTCACCCTTTGCGATAGAGATAAAATTCCTGTAATCTGGTTCCAGGATACAACGGGAATTGATGTGGGTGATGAGGCAGAAAAAGCAGAACTTCTGGGTCTGGGCCAGGGATTAGTCTATTCCATACAAAATACTGATCAGCCGATGATACTGGTGGTACTTAGAAAAGGGACAGCTGCTGCCCATTATCTTCTTGGTGGACCAACTGCAAATAGACATAATGCCTTTTCCCTGGGAACAGCAGCCACGGAAATTTACGTAATGCATGGGGAAACCGCAGCTGTGGCAACCTATTCCCGCAGACTTGTAAAAGAAAAAGAGGCTGGAAACTCCCTTGACCCTGTAATCGACAGCATGAATAAATTATCCGAACTTTATTATGATAAATCAAGGCCCGTTGCCTGCGCTAAAAGGGGTCTTGTGGATGAAATTGTAAAGATGACCGATTTAAGAAAATATCTGGTTGCCTTTGCAGGAGCGTCTTATCAGAATCCCAAGTCCATATGCCCCCAGCATCAAATGATTCTGCCCAGAATTATCAGGGGATAGCTACACCAGGGTAATTCACATCACTTCTCAGTGAGCATGGATTGCCGGATTTTTTTCCGTTCCCAGGCTCTGCCTGGGAACGAAGAAACAATAATCCCATTATCCGGATTAATAATCAGCCCCAACAGCACGCAGTTCCTTTAACAAATTTTCCTCAATCTCTATTTCCCCATCTTCCAGGCACTGTTTCATCATTGCTGCGCCCCTTTCCCCTGGGGCAAAAATCTGCGTAACTCCATCCAGTTTTTTTGAAGATTTAACCTTTTTGATAAGCCTGGTTACATTTTCAGCAAATTCATCCCGACTTCCGAGAATTTCAGGATCAATGGCAATCATCAAGTGCCCCCAGTTTCCCTTACTATCTCCAATGCCGGAAAATGCGGCACCCACAAGGGGGCCGGCCAGAATTTCACCAATCATTGCAAGGCTGGAGCCTTTATAGCTTCGATCAAAGGAACGGATAGCACCCTTAATAGCTTCCTGGGGACTCGTTGTGGGATTCCCCTGAAAATCATAAGCAACATCTGACGGTATGGTCTTTCCTGCTGTTTTAGCCTCCACCAAACCATAAAAAGAGATGGCTGCGGTGGACATATCAAGGACAATATTATCAGGAGCTGCAGGTATTCCCACAGCCACAGGATTTGTTCCAAAAACCGGTTCATAAGAGCCATATGCGGCCACCCTTTCAGGGGAACTTGCAAAGACAACACCTATCATTTTTTTTTTGGCTATTTCAGATGCGAGATAGCCTATGGCCCCTGAAGATGTATTTGTATTATAAGTACCAACAATTCCGAAACCGTTCTTTTTTCCTTTTTCCAAAAGAATATCAAGTCCCTTTTTTACCACGACCATGGCATGATTCTTATTTCCGTTGATTCTGGCAGAGACTCCAGTCTCTTTTTCAATAACAATCTCTCCTGCATCGGGGCTTTTTGGAATACCAGGCCCAATTAACTTGACCACCCCCTGATTATTCCCGCGAAGCTGAGCATAAATCAAAATATCACTTATGCCCGATATCTCTTCATTATTATACCCATAACTTTTTAAAGCCTTTGTTGTTAAATC
>CAZNFB010000233.1:1948-4482 GCA_964572105.1 uncultured Desulfobacteraceae bacterium | reverse complement strand
CAGCCAGAGGTTTTTAAATTTCACCATAGCTCAGTTCTGCCATCTAATGACCAACGGTATAATCAAGCCCTATAAAACTTTTTGATAAATAAAAAATATAAGGGGGGATCATGGAAAAAGAGACTGTAATTTCAAATTTCACGTTAAAAGGGAGAGAAATTCTTTCATCCTACGCAGCATACACCATCGAAGGGGAAATGACCGCAGAAGTCGAAAAGGGGAGTGAAAAATGGACTATTCTTGAAAGAAACGGAATTGCTAAAGGGACATCCGACGGCGAAAGCGAAGCTATATATATTCCCAACGCTGACGCAGTTAAATCGATGGAAACAAATATCAGGCCCCTTTTACCTGCAAAAGTGATAATAAAAGAACCTGCGGATATTTTCAAAGCGGTTGAGGAATTTGATTTAAAATTAATAGAAAAAGCCGGTCCCAACAAAAAAAACTGGGGTGGAAACGCATGTCTTGCATCCTCCACTGTTTTTTTTCAAACCATCCTTAATGCCTCGGGATACAAGCCCTGGGAGCTTTTAGCACCGGCAAAGCAAAAAGAATTTTATATGCCAAATATAGCGTTTAACATGGTTTGCGGAGGAGAACATGTACCCGGCACAAAACAGGATATTCAGGAAATGTTTTTTCTTGCCATGAAGGAAAAATCTATAAAGGATGTTTTTTCCACGGGAATTAAATTTTTCAAACAATTTGAAAAAAATCTTGTGCGGGACGCTCTCCCCACCGGAACAGCAAAGGAAAGAGGGTTTGTCTTTCCGGTTAAGGATAATTATGAAGGATTAAGCAGAATAAAAGAATGCGCAAAACAGCTTAATCTTAAAACAGACGATTATGCCATGGGAACTGACAATGCTTTTTCAGAACTCCAGAAAACAGACAAGCTAAGAGAAAATGGAGAGTATGACCTGAAATTTTCCGGACTCGGCGTAAAAACCAGGGAAGAACTGATTGAATTTAATGCTTCAGTTATTGCAAAAGCCGAAAATTTCGTAACAATGGAAGATCCAGGAGCTGAAAACGATATATTAACCCATAAAATGATGACAGAGCAGTATGGGGACAAAGTCCAGATTGTAATTGATGATGCAGCTGTAACGCAGATGCGTTTTATCCTTCCGTTTCTGGCAGCTTGCGACCGGAAAAACCGGGCCGGAAATTCTGTTCTTATTAAATTGAATCAGGCAGGAACATTTACTGAAACATGCCTTGCCACTGAAATCGTTATTGGGACCGCAGATACCAGGAAAGTGGAAAAATTTCTTACTGCAAGGGGGGATCTTGAAAAGGTAAAAGATGAATTAAAAAAAGTGGGGGTGAACAGCATTGATGAAGCCGTCCAGAATATAAAAAAACTGGGAGCAACAGCTTTTTTCTCCCATAGATCCACAGAGGGATCTTCAGAATTTTTACCCATTATGCCGCTGATATACGGCTCCGTAACAAATAAGTTATGGTTTAAGGCAGGAGCACCCAATGGTGAGCGGAATCTCCAGAATTACAATCCTTTAATACGTGCTGAAGAAGAGATGACAGCCTGCGGAATCAAAACAATTATACCCGGATTTGACGGATTACCTGATGAAGTAAAAATACCAGGTTTGAAAGATTAGGAACGGAGATGAAATAAGTTGAATAGTTACTCCGGCATTTTCAATTTAAGATACTCTTTAATGCCCCTGCTTATTCCCCTGGAAACAGCCTGGAGTTTTTTTTTATTATTCAGTTTTTTTTCATCACCGGGATTTGTAAGACATCCGGTCTCTATGAGTACTGCCGGCATGTCCGCCCCCCCAAGAACCATAAGGGGGGCATCCTGAATTTTTATATCAAAGGATTCTGTTTCATATAAAATACTCTCTTTTATCGATTCAGCAAGAATTTTTCCCGCCCCTTTGTAGCTATCCTGAAGGGAATTCCATGGCGGCTGTATATTCCCACTTTGAATCGGAACCACGGACAAGGAATCCCCCTCTGATCCATTTTCATGGGACTTCTTGAAATAATATATAATTATACCCCTGGCACTGTGGCGAAAACTCCCGCAGGTATGAATACTGATAAAGAGATCTGCATTACTCTGATTTGCCAGGGCTGTTCTATCAAAAACAGCAACTTGATAATCATCTGTTCTAGTAAGTTTAGCTCTATATTCTCCATCAAGATCAGTAGCAATCATTAAAGACAACGCAAGGGCAACATCCTTTTCCAATGTTCCCCCTGTGCCGGTAACTCCTTTGTCGTGCCCCCCATGTCCCGGGTCGATTACAATTACTCTACCCCTGGGATCTGTCTGTTTTGCTTTTACTTTAACAGATGTAAGTACTAAAAATGTACTAAAAAGAATTATTAAAGTTAATAAACCTGTGCACTTATGCAATTTGCGTCTATCCCCCATTCTTAAATTCCTTATTTTATCTTGACACTTGCCCGTTTTGATATTATCTTTTTCACTAATTAAAACGTATTCTTTATTGAAGTTCCAAAATAATATATCTGAACCCAAAGTCAATAAATTT
>CAZNFB010000233.1:0-1848 GCA_964572105.1 uncultured Desulfobacteraceae bacterium | reverse complement strand
ATAATTAAGTATGCGAGAGTGGCGAAATTGGTAGACGCACTGGACTTAGGATCCAGCTCTGGAAACAGAATGGGAGTTCAAGTCTCCCCTCTCGCACCACATTTATATTTATTGACAATACTTTAAACATTAAAAACAAAAATTCTTAAAGTTCAGATGGTTATCCTAAATTTCCTCCTCACGCGTCAAACGTTAATGTATAAAGACAGGGTATCCATTTTTTGGAAAGGGGTACATCATATGGAAAACAATTTCAAGCCATGTTAAATTGAAATTATCAGGGTCTGAATTTAGAAAAGGAATGTTATGCAAGTTACAGTACAAGATATTAATCCTGTGAAGAAGCTTCTTTGTGTAGAATTACCTGCAGATGTTGTCAACGTTGAATTTGACAATGCTTATAAGAAGATTAAAAAAACTGCTAAAGTAAAGGGTTTTCGCCCTGGAAAAATTCCTCAAACTGTCTTGGAAAGTATGTTTAAAAAGAATGTTTGTGATGATGTTAAGTCAAAGCTGGTCCAGGACACCTTGTTTGAAGCTGTCACAAAAGCAGACCTTGCGGTTATAGGGGAACCGATTATTAATCCCCCTGAGCTTGATGAAAGGGGTCCGTTCAAATATGAAGTATTATTTGAAGTAAAACCGAAAATATCTGATCTTGATTTTAAAGGGCTCACCATACAAAAAAGCATTTACACACCCACACCTGAAGAAGCAGATGAACAGATTAAAAAACACCAGCGGGATTTAACAACCCATGAACCTATAACTGAAGAAAGGCCTGTTAAAGAAGGTGATATTGTTGCCATTGATTATGAAGTTTTTAAAGATGGTAAACCCTTTGAAGATGTCCCCAAGGCTGAAGATACTAAAATAAAAATCGGTGAAGGGCAGATTTCCCCAGAGATTGATTCGCAACTGGTGGAAGCAAATCCTGGTGATTACAAGGAAATAAAAGTGAACTTTCCGGAAGATCATCTTAACCCTTCCATTGCGGGATCAGAAATAGATTTCCATATAACCATCAAAAATATCTTAAAAGAGATTCTTCCTCCCATAGATGATGAGTTTGCAAAAAAAGTAGGGAAAGTTGATACTCTGGATGAATTAAAACTTAAAATCTTTAGTAATTTACAAGAAGGTTATCGTAAAAGAACAGAGCATGAGGTAAACGAACAGATATTTGAGGCTCTCTTGTCGCAAGTGGAATTTCAGACACCTGATGTAATGGTTGACTATGAAATCGAAGCCATGCTTGCTGAAGCAGGAATGGCATTCTCTCAAAGCGGATTACCCGAGGATCAGTTACAAAAGATTAAAGAGACTTTTGCAGACAGATTTAGGGAAACAGCTGTAAAGCAGGTGGAACGGCATCTTATTCTGGATAAAATTATTAATCAGGAAAAAGTGACACTTTCTGATGAAGAACTTGAAGATGGGTTTAAACAGATCTCCGAGTCAAACTTGATGAGTATTGAAGATATAAAAAAATTCTACGATGAGAACAAAGACAAACTGGAATTATATAAACATACACTCCTTGAACAAAGAGCGATTAAACTCATACTGGATCAAAGTACAATAGAAGAAATACCTGGTAAAAAAACAGATCAGCCGGAAGAAGAGACGAATATGTAATCTTCCGAGGTATGGACGGACCGCCGCATAAATAAATTCACTCCCTTTAAGTGGGAGGTATACGGTTGGTATTATCTCCCTGGTCTATCCTTGGAAAATTAATTATTGTTCAGGATTAAATGCCCTGTGAAAACTTTAAAATATGGACAAACCTGTTAGGAACGGAGATGAAATAAGTTGAGCAGAAATAGCGCAGGATTTTGGCCCATA
>CAZNFB010000232.1:0-4488 GCA_964572105.1 uncultured Desulfobacteraceae bacterium | reverse complement strand
GAAGTAGATGGGCCAAAAGACAAGCTATTTCGTTCAACTTATAAAATTTTCGTTCTTTAATATAAAAAAGGAGTATGGTTGTGCCGATAATACCGATGGTTATAGAGCAAAGCAATAAAGGTGAACGCGCTTATGACATTTATTCCAGGCTGCTCAAAGACAGAATAATATTTCTGGGAAGCGGTATGGATGATGAAATTGCGAACCTTTTGATAGCACAATTCCTTTTTCTGGAATCAGAAGATCCTGATAAAGATATTAATTTTTATATTAATTCACCTGGGGGAGTAGTTACCGCAGGGCTGGCTGTATACGACACCATGCAATACATAAAATCGGACATAGCAACAGTTTGCGTGGGTCAGGCAGCAAGTATGGGGGCTCTCCTCCTTACCGCCGGCACAAAGGGAAAACGTTATGCCCTTCCCCACTCACGAATTTTGATTCATCAGCCTTTGGGAGGATCACAGGGTCAGGCCTCGGATATTGCAATACAAGCCAAAGAGATTCTCCGAATGAGAGATTCAATAAACGGACTCCTTTCTTTTCACACAGGCAAGGAACTAAAACAGATTGATCAGGATACGGATCGTGATTTTTTCATGTCAGGAAAAGAAGCCGCGGAATATGGTTTAATTGATCATGTGATGTCATCAAGGGATGACCTTGATCACTTAATTAAAAAGGAAAATTAATATGCCAAAACATGATGATCCAAATGATAGCCTTTTTTGTTCTTTTTGCGGTAAAAATCAGAAAGAAGTTACAAAACTTATTGCCGGCCCTGCAGTTTATATATGCGATGAATGTATTCAGTTATGCGGTGAAATTATTGCCGAAGAGAGCGAAAAGAATACCGATTCCATGGCAGATATACCCCCCCCAAAAAAAATCAAAAGCATGCTGGATGATTATGTAATTGAGCAGGAACATGCAAAAAAAATTCTTGCAGTGGCTGTTTATAATCACTACAAAAGAATAGATTCAGCTGTAGCAACAGATGATGTGGAAATTCAGAAAAGTAACATACTCCTTATTGGTCCCACAGGATGCGGAAAGACCCTCCTTGCCCAGACCCTGGCCAAGTTTTTAAAGGTACCCTTTGCCATTGCAGATGCAACAAGCCTGACTGAAGCCGGCTATGTTGGTGAGGATGTTGAAAATATCATTCTCTCCCTGCTTCAAAATGCAGATTATGATGTTGAAAAAGCCATCAGAGGCATTGTCTATATTGATGAGATTGACAAAATAGCCAGCAAATCAGACAACCCATCCATTACACGTGATGTCTCCGGTGAAGGGGTGCAGCAGGCCCTTCTCAAAATTATTGAAGGAACAACAGCCAGCGTCCCCCCCAAAGGGGGAAGAAAACATCCGCAACAGGATTTTGTAAAGGTTGACACAACAAATATACTTTTTATCTGTGGGGGTACCTTTAATGGCCTTGAGCATGTAATTCAACGGCGTATGGGAGCTTCTGCTATGGGCTTCGGGTCAAAAGTGATTGAAAAATCAAAAGAAACATTAGGGGACCTGCTAAAAAAAATTCAACCTGAAGATCTGATTCAATATGGATTAATACCAGAATTTCTTGGAAGGCTTCCCATTGTTGCCACCCTTGATGAATTAAGTGAGGAGACCCTGGTCAGAATTCTTACAGAGCCTAAAAATGCCCTGGTCAAACAGTATAAAAAACTTTTTGAATTTGAAGAGGTGGAACTGAAGATTACCGAGGAAGCCCTTTCTGCCATTGCAAGTAAGGCAACAAAACGAAAAGCAGGAGCCAGGGGCCTGCGCGCCATCGTGGAAGAATGCTTATTGGACATTATGTACGAGATCCCTTCATCAAAAGATATCAAAGAATGTGTGGTGGGCAAAGAGGTTGTTTTAAACCATGAGCCTCCCATATTATTATACGAACAAGAAAAAAAGCAAGCATAGGCCCTGAACCAAAACCTTGTACAAATATAATTCAAACAATTAAAATGCCAAGTTTTTTTAAAACAGGTGGATATATTTTGCCAAAATCTACAATTCCCCTTTTACCGTTAAGAGATATTGTTGTTTTCCCCCACATGGTTGTCCCACTTTTTATTGGAAGGGAAAAATCCCTACTTGCCCTTGAGACCGCAATGGGTGGGGATAAAAAAATTTTTCTTGCCACTCAAATTCAGGCCGGTTTAGATAATCCCCGGGAAAAAGATTTTTGTGAGGTGGGCACAATCGGCAAAGTTCTCCAGATCCTTCGCCTCCCCGATGGAACTGTAAAAGCCATGGCTGAAGGACTCGCAAGGGCCAGGATTTCTGAATTTGAGCATGATGAAAACTATTTCAAGGTAAAGGCAACACTTGAAATGGAAATCGAAATCCCCAAAGACGAATGGGAAATTCTTTCCAAAATTGTGATAGAATCTGTAACAGAATATTCAAAACTTAATAAGAATATGTCTAAAGGTCTGGTGGACAGCTTTTTAGAAATATCAGATCCATCCCAGCTTGCTGATACAATAGCTGCCCATTTACCTCTAAAAACAGAAGATAAGTTGAATTTACTTTCCATTTCTTCTGTTGCGGTCAGGCTTCACACCCTTATAGAAATTATAAAAAAAGAAATCGATTTTTTCCAGGTGGATCAGCGTGTACGCGGTCGCGTAAAAGACCAGATGTCCAAAACTCAACGCAATTATTATTTAAACGAGCAGATCAGGGCAATAAAAAAAGAGATTGGCGGACCCGACGACCAGGGAGATGAGCTCAAAGAGCTGGAAGAAAAAATCAATAACAAAAAAATGACCGAGGAAGCTAAAGAGAAAGCAGAACATGAATTCAAAAAGCTTAAGATGATGTCCCCCATGTCTGCCGAAGCCACTGTTGTGCGTAATTACATCGATTGGATAATCAGCCTTCCATGGTTTGAAGTAAGCGATATTTCTGCTGATATTGAAAAAGCTGAAAAAATTTTAGATGAAGACCATTACGGCCTAAAAAAGCCAAAGGAACGGATTCTTGAATACCTGGCTGTTCAAGTGCTTGTCAAAAAAGTCAAAGGCCCCATTCTCTGTTTGGTTGGCCCCCCTGGCGTGGGGAAAACATCCATTGCAAAATCCATTGCAAGATCAACTGGAAGAAAATATTTGCGCCTCTCCCTGGGAGGGGTCAGGGATGAATCGGAAATCAGAGGGCACAGACGTACTTATATAGGGGCAATGCCAGGCAAAATTATTCAATCCATTAAAAAAGCAGGTGTAAACAATCCTGTAATATGTCTGGATGAAGTTGATAAGATGAGTATGGATTTTCGGGGCGATCCATCTGCTGCACTTCTGGAAGTCCTTGATCCTGAGCAGAACAATAACTTCAACGATCATTACCTTGATCTTGACTATGATCTTTCAGACATTTTTTTTATTACCACAGCCAACACCATGGATATTCCTCTCCCACTTCTGGACAGAATGGAGATAATCCGGCTCCCGGGATATGCAGAGCACGAAAAATATCACATTGCAAAGGATTATTTGCTTAACAAGCAGATCGAAGCCAACGGGCTTGGAGATAAAAAAATAAATTTTACAAAAAATTCCCTTTTGGCAATTATTCAAAAATATACCCGTGAAGCAGGGGTCAGAAATCTTGAACGTGAAATTGCCTCTATATGCCGTAAAATTGCACGGGAAGTCGTCACCAATAATAGAAGTGATACCTATAATGTAACCGCCAAAACAGTTCAAAAATACCTGGGTCCCCCCATACACAAACATGGTAAAGCCGAAAAAAAAGATCAGATCGGACTTGTTACAGGATTGGCATGGACAAAAGTAGGAGGCGAGCTTCTCAACATAGAAATCCTCATTCTCCATGGGAAGGGAGAACTTATACTCACAGGACAACTTGGTGATGTCATGAAAGAATCTGCCAGGGCTGCTGTCAGTTATGTACGCTCCCGTTCTAATGCTCTTTTAATTGACGGTGAGTTCCATAAAAAAAATGACATCCATATCCATATTCCTGAGGGTGCCACACCAAAGGATGGTCCATCTGCAGGTATATCCATGTGTACTGCAATTGTCTCTGCAATTATACAAAAGCCGGTTCATAAAGATATAGCCATGACAGGTGAAATTACTCTCAGGGGCCATGTCCTTCCCATAGGTGGTTTAAAAGAAAAAATCTTTGCTGCCCACCGAGGGGGAATAACCAGAGTAATTATTCCAAGGGAAAATGAAAAGGACTTGCATGATATACCTAAAACTGTCTTAAAACATATAGAAATTATTCCGGTTGAGCATATGGATGAAGTTTTACCCCATGCTATTGTTCACAATACTGACAAGCCTTTTTTTAATAAAAGCTATATCCCTTTTCAGGCCATGGCGGAAAATTCGCTGCAACCATCCTCATTACTATAGGGAGGCTTTTATTAATTATTCAGCGTCCCTGATTTAAGACAAGCAACAGGTATAATCTGATTATACCTGTTGCTTACAT
>CAZNFB010000231.1:0-4499 GCA_964572105.1 uncultured Desulfobacteraceae bacterium | reverse complement strand
AGAGGTTTTTAAATTTTATTATAGCTCAGTTTATTACTGAAATTCGGCCGAGCTCTGAAATTAATATTTAAAAATCCATAAAATTTTAAACAGGTGTGTCCATGTCGATACAGTTATGCGATCTCCCGGATGAAGTGGAGCGTTCCCTTGAAGTACATCGTGAGCTCATGCATTTTCGCGTTTCT
Source organism: uncultured Desulfobacteraceae bacterium (assembly GCA_964572105.1). Lineage (GTDB taxonomy): Bacteria > Desulfobacterota > Desulfobacteria > Desulfobacterales > BuS5 > DAOWMW01. The sequence continues at coordinate 4,314 of CAZNFB010000231.1, read as the reverse complement.
AAAATTCTGTTTATTTCAAGCCTTTATGATGCTTTTGTTACGGAAGAAGATGGCGGCCTTGCCGAAGGAATAATCGGCGAATACCACGAGCTTAACCTCTCTGCTCCTCCCAGACTCATATGGGTATCTTCCATGGAAGAAGCGTTTTCGGCTTTAGCAGAAAATGATATTGATCTTGTACTTGTTATGCCCAATTTGAAAAATATAGACCCTTATTTTTTGTGCGGTAAAATAAAGGAGGTGTATCCATCCCTTTTTATATCTCTTTTGTCCCCCAATGCCGACACCCTCATGGCAGATCATGGGGAGGAATATAAAGAAGATCTCTTTGATATGAAATTTGTCTGGCGGGGGAATACAGATCTTCTTTTGTCCATTATAAAGAATGTTGAAGATATCCTTAATGTTGATTATGATACACAACGGGGGAAGGTAAGGGTTATTATTTTTGTGGAGGATTCTCCAATATATTCTTCATCTATTCTTCCTGTTTTATATAAAGAGATTGTAATTCAGACACAGGCTGTGATGGATGAGTCTGTTAATCGTTCTCACCGTTTGCTCATGATGCGTGCCAGGCCAAAGATTCTTACTGCCAGGAATTTTGAGGAGGCTCTTTGCCTTGCCCGAAAGTTTAAGCCCTATTTACTTAGCCTTATCTCTGATGTCCGGTTTTATAGAGAGGGGATACTTGATGATAATGCGGGTTTTGCACTGATCGACCTGATTAAAAAAGAATTTTCAGGTATGCCCCTTTTGATTTTAAGTTCAGATGAATCCAACCGTGAAAAGGCATTAAAACGGTCAGTCCTGTTTTTGAATAAAAAATCATCCTCCCTTTATTATGATATTAGGCTTTTTTTTATAAAGTTTCTGGCTTTTGGGGATTTTGTATTTCGCATGGATGACGGCACAGAGGTTGCCAGAGCATCCAATATCAGAGAAATGGAAAAGATTATTTTATCGGTTCCGGATGAATCGATTTTGTATCATGCATACAGGGATCATTTTTCAACCTGGCTTATGGCCCGTTCTGAAATAGAACTGGCTTCAAAGCTTCAGTATGTAAAGCCGGATGAATTTTCAGGTGCCGGGGAAATTAAAAAGTATCTCCTTGATTTACTTGCAGCAAATCGTCGATCCCGGCAACAAGGTGCTGTTGTCGATTTTATCCCTGAGGATCTTGCTGTTAATGCATATTATATGAAGATCGGCAAAGGATTTCTTGGCGGAAAGGCAAGGGGCCTTGCCTTTATGTCCTATCTTTTTTGCCGGACAAAAGAACTTTACGACAAATATCCTGATCTGAATATTTATGTGCCGAAAACACTTGCTATTACCACAGACAAATTTGATGAATTCATGGAAAATAATTTTTCACAGCATGATTTTTCGGGTCAAAAATATAGTGATGAAGCTATAATAAGGATGTTTGATGGTGCAGATCTCCCTGACCATCTCCGCTTTGATCTTGGACAATATCTTCTTAAAACAGATCACCCCATAGCCGTACGATCATCTAGCCTCCTTGAAGACGCACAATATATGCCCAGCGCCGGAATATATAAAACCATCATGCTTCCCAATAACCATGAAAAAATGAGTGTAAGACTTGCCCAGCTTTTAAGGGCTGTAAAGCTGGTATATGCCTCCACATATCTTGCTGCTCCGATACAGATGGCAAAAACCAGCCTCCACAGGCCGGAGGAAGAAAAAATGGGGGTTATTCTTCAGTCAATTGTGGGACAGCGGCATGGTGATTTTTATTTTCCTGCTGTTTCGGGAGTTGCTCAATCGTATAATTATTATCCATTATCCTATATGAAGCCTGAAGAAGGGATTGCCTATGTTGCTATGGGTCTGGGAAAAACAGTTGTGGAGGGTGAAAGGGCGCTCCGGTTTTCCCCCAGGTATCCGGAATTTCTTCCACAGTTTTCAGCGGTTGATGATATTCTTGAAAACTGTCAGCGCAATTATTATGCTCTTAAAATGACAGAATCCCGGGGTGAATTTCAATTATCAGATTTTTCTCTGGAAAATAAAGATATGGATGGAACCCTTGTGAAACTGGATATAGATGATATGTCCGATGAAATTTTTCGTAATACTGGTGCTTCACATCTTTTTAGTACCTACCTCCAGGAAGATCACAGAATCAGAGATAGTGCAGAAATCAATGGGGAGAGGATATTGACATTTGCCGGTATATTAAAATACAATACTTTTCCCCTCCCCGAACTTCTTGCTGATATATTAAATATTGGTCAGGAAGGGATGGGGTGCCCTGTGGAGATTGAATTTGCGGTAAATTTTCCACGGGGGGATAATCAGGGAGGGAATTGCCTGAAACCTGAGTTTGCGCTGCTTCAGATTCGACCCATGTCCATGTTCTATAAGAGCATTGAAGTTATCATCAGTGATGAGGAGATTGCAAATTCCATATGCTTTACAGATAATGCCCTGGGAAACGGGACATTTTTGGATATTTCAGATATTGTTTTTGTAAAACCCGAGGCCTTTGACCCTTCACGCACAGTTGAAATTGCAGGGGAAGTCGCCATGATCAACAGGGAGCTTGCCCGGAAAAAGAGAAGATATATACTTGCAGGGCCCGGAAGATGGGGTACATCTGACAGGTGGCTTGGTATTCCTGTAACCTGGAAAGATATTTCAGGAGCTGGGGTTATCATAGAAACATCCTCTGAAAAATTAAATGCGGATTCCTCCAGGGGTACCCATTTTTTCCATAATATTACATCCCTTGGAATCGGGTATATGACTGTTTCGCAGCATAATAACAGCTTTATCGATTTCAACAGGTTAAAAGCTCTCCCTGTTGAGCAGGAGACCTCTTTTTTGTTACATGCCAGACAAAAAGAGTTTTTTAAAATAAAGATTGATGGGAATAAGTCAAGGGGAGTTATATCGCTTTAAACAGGTATCTTAACAGGGAAAGGATGAAAAATGGAAAACGAGATTAATATTATTAAGGGAAGAGATCCAGGGGAAAGGGAATTTCATCAGGCTGTTACAGAGGTTCTTGAATCGATTGCTCCTGTTCTGGAAAAAAATCCTGAATATCGCCGTTTGAAGATTGTTCAAAGGATAACCGAGCCTGAACGGGTTATAATATTCCGTGTTCCATGGATGGATGACAGGGGGGAAGTTCATGTTAACAGGGGTTTTAGAATAGAGATGAACAGCGCCCTTGGTCCATATAAGGGGGGACTTCGTTTTCATCCCTCTGTGAACCTGTCCATATTAAAATTTCTTGCTTTTGAACAGGTTTTTAAAAATGCCTTAACCACGCTTCAGATGGGGGGAGGGAAGGGGGGATCAGATTTCGATCCCAAGGGAAAATCGGATAGTGAAGTTATGAGGTTTTGTCAGAGTTTCATGGCTGAGCTTTTTCGTCATATAGGTTCAAACACGGATATCCCTGCCGGTGATATTGGTGTTGGGGCAAGGGAAATAGGTTTTTTGTTCGGCATGTACAAGAAACTGAAAAATGAATTCACAGGTGTGCTGACCGGAAAGAGCATAGGCTGGGGCGGAAGCCTGATACGACCGGAAGCAACAGGATACGGTTGTGTATATTTTGCAGCAGAGATGCTGGCTGAAAAAAACTCAACAATCAGTGATAAGGTTTGTCTTGTTTCAGGCTCCGGTAATGTTGCCCAGTTCACCTCTGAAAAAATTATTGACCTGGGGGGAAAAGTTATTACTCTATCTGATTCATCAGGATATATACTTGATGAAAGCGGAATTGATGAAAATAAACTAAATTTTGTAAAAAGGCTCAAAAACGTAAAACGCGGAAGAATAAAAGAGTATGCAGATAAGTACAAAGAGGCTGTTTATACGGTCTGTGACCATGGGGTCGACTCTAATCCTTTATGGAATCATAAGGCCGATTGTGCTTTTCCCTGCGCAACAGAAAATGAGATAAACGAAACAGATGCCCAAAACCTGATCAATAATGGAGTCTCTCTGGTTTGTGAGGGGGCAAATATGCCGACAATTTACGGGGGAGTAAAATTATTTCTTGATAACAATATCCTTTATGGTCCTGCAAAGGCTGCAAATGCAGGGGGTGTTGCCGTTTCCGGTCTTGAAATGGCTCAAAACAGCATGCGTCTTAGCTGGCCTGCTAAAGAGGTTGATGAAAGGCTGAAACTTATCATGAAAAATATTCACAGAAGCTCCCTTGATGCAGCAGAGCAGTACAATCTTCCTGGAAATTATTTCAGCGGCGCTAATATGGCCGGATTTATTAAGGTTGTGGAAGCCATGATCGACCAGGGGCTGGTCTAA
>CAZNFB010000230.1:0-4575 GCA_964572105.1 uncultured Desulfobacteraceae bacterium | reverse complement strand
GGCAGGCGCCTCAACACTTAAAATTGCGAACTTATTTCGTCCCCGTTCCTAAGCTTACAACTCTCTCAGAAATCAATTAAATCAAAAAAATCTATTTTTTTGTGTTTTACCTGCAAATAGGGTATTAAGATCACTCAAGCATATGCTTGAAGGATCAGGTAATAACTTTTTTTAAAATTGCCCAGGGATTACTGACGAGACAATTATACAAAATTTATAACATTTTACGGGTTGTGCAAGTTATGAATCAACATTTTCAGACAGAATCTTTTCAATCTATCCTCGATATCTTGACAAAACAAAATTGCGGCGTCGAATGTACAGGAGTAAGCGTTCCCGCTGATGCACATATTATTGCAAAGACATACGATGAGCTTAAAATTCCCATTTGTGCAATAACCTCAACGCAAAAAAAAGGGGAAGAGTTCATTGAGAATCTTCGATTTTTTCTGAAAAATAAAAATACCCCCATAATTTTCTTCCCCCCGTATAACATCCTCCCATTTAAAAATCTTTCCTACCATAACGAAACTGCCGCCAAACGGATAAGTGCCTTATATGCCCTTATATTATACGAAACACCCCCAATAATTATTACAAGTGCAGATGCCATACTCCAAAAGATTATCCCTCCCCGGGAATTAAGCAATTATGCAGAGCTTATTATGGCTGGTGAAGATACAGAAAGGAACCTGCTAACAGAAAAACTGATTTCCGGAGGTTATGAAGAATCTGTTATTGTAGAAGAACCCGGCGATTTTTGTACAAGGGGTGGGATAATAGATGTATTCTCCCCCTGCTACCCTGACCCGGTGAGGATAGAATTTTTCGGTGATACGGTTGAATCTCTAAGATTTTTTTCTGCTGTTAATCAAAAAAAATTAAAAAGCACTGATGAAGCTGTTATTTTACCTGCAAAAGAAGGGATCATTTCAAAAAAAAATCTGGAAAGATTGATTGCCAGGACAAAAGAACAGGGCGCCGCCATGGGACTCCCCTTTGCAAAAACCAGGGAAATAGTCGACCATATGAAAGAGGAGAATGATTTTTCAGCCATTGAAAACATGTTCCCCCTGATCTACCCCACTCCCGGCACATTTTTTGATTATATCCCGAACAATTCCCTTTTTGTCCTTACTGAGCCTGAAGAATTAAAAAAAGCAGCCGAAGAAACATGGGAGCAGGCATTAAAAAACTTTCTTGAGGCACAAACAGAACATCGGCTTTGCATGGCACCTGGCGAAACCCATCTAAAATGGGCTGAAGTCAAAAAAACTATTACAGAGACAAGGCATTTATTGCTGACAACCCTTAAAGTATCAAAAAAAGACAATGATGCCGAAGAAAAAAACAGAAAATTAATTCAAATTGACTTTACGGCCAAAGACAATGCCTCTTTAACAATGGAATTAAAAAATTTTCGGGGAAAAGATAACCTCTTAACCCCCCTTGCCGACCATATAAATAATGATAAAAATTCCGGCTACACCACCATTCTTGTCTGCGGCACCAGGCACCAGGCCGACAGATTAGAGTCACTCCTTTTGCCTTACTCCATAAATCTTAAACAGATTGAATATTTTTCTGAGGTGAAATATTCAAAGAGTCTTGTTTATTCCTGCACAGGCCAACTCTCATCGGGATTTTCATGGCCTGCTGAATTTTTTTCCATTATCACGGGAGATGAAATTTTCGGGAAAAAATACCGAAGAAAACAAGGGCAAAAGCAGAAGATCCAAACAGGACTACTCAATTTTGGTGATTTAAAAAAAAATGATCTTGTTGTGCATATTGAACATGGAATCGGCCGATATGAAGGGATCTCAAAGCTAAAACTAAATGGAATAGAAAACGATTTTATCCTGATACTATTTAAGGACAACGACAAGCTTTATCTCCCGGTGGATAGAATCAGTATGATAAGTAATTACATGGGAATTGACGGATACAAACCTCTACTGGACAAAATGGGTGGTAAAACATGGGACAAGGTCAAGAAAAAGGTTGATAAATCGATTCAGAAAATTGCAGGGGATCTCCTTAAACTTTATGCAAAACGGAAACTCAACAAGGGTTACGCATTTTCAAAACCAAATCCTTCTTTTCAAAATTTTGAATCAGATTTTCCATATGAAGAGACCGAAGATCAATTAAATGCGATAAATGATGTATTAACAGATATGGAGAAACCGCTTTCCATGGACAGGCTGGTCTGCGGCGATGCAGGATACGGGAAGACAGAAGTAGCACTCAGAGCCTCTTTTAAGGCGGTAAAAGATAACAAACAGGTAGCAGTACTTGTGCCCACCACTGTTCTTGCGGAACAACATTTCGATACTTTTTCCAAAAGGTTTAAAGATTATCAGGTAAATGTTGAATGTTTAAGCAGATTTCGAAGCTTAAAACAGCAGCGGGAAATAATCAAAAACCTGGGAACTGGAAAAATAGATATTCTCATAGGAACACACAGATTAGTTCAAAAAGATGTTATTTTTAAAGAATTGGGCCTTTTTGTGCTTGATGAGGAACAGCGGTTTGGAGTCAGACACAAAGAAAAACTTAAAAATCTAAGGACCACTGTTGATGTACTCACATTAACGGCAACACCTATCCCAAGGACTCTCCACATGTCACTGCTGGGTGTCCGGGATATAAGTATTATTTCTACTCCTCCGGAGCATAGAAGGGGAATCAAAACATACATCTGCAAATTTGATACAGGCATAATTTCAGAAGCCATTAAAAAAGAATTAACAAGAAAAGGTCAACTTTTTTTTATTCACAACAACATAAACACCATATGGGCAATGGCAAAAACCTTAAAAGAACTGGTACCGGGAATTAAGATAGATGTAGCCCATGGCCGATTAAAGGAAAGAGAACTTGAGAAAGTAATGTTCAAATTCATAAACAAAGAAATTGACATGCTTGTCTGTACAACAATTGTAGAGTCCGGCCTTGATATACCTTCGGCAAATACCATTTTTGTTAACCGCGCTGACAGATTCGGGCTTGCCCAGATGTACCAGCTTAGGGGAAGGGTTGGCCGGGCAGATGAAGAAGCCTATGCATACCTTATTATTCCGGACAAAAGCATTATCTCCAGGGATTCTCAAAAACGGTTAAAAGTATTAATGGAGCATAGCGATGTGAGCGCAGGCTTTCAGATCGCTATGAACGATCTTAAAATAAGGGGAGGCGGAACAATCCTCGGCGCATCCCAGTCCGGCCATATAGCGGCTGTGGGCTATGACATGTTCTTGAAATTGATGGAAGAGGCCGTGAGCAAATTAAAAGGGGAAACGATCATAGAAAACCTGGAGCCTGAAATAAATATTCCAATATCCTGTTATTTTGCTGAATCTTATATACCTGATATTGACCAGCGCCTTGCTGTTTACAGACGGGTGGCCAAGATAACGGAATTAAATGAACTCACAGATTTTAGAAAAGAATTGTCCGACCGATTCGGGGCAATCCCTGATGAAGCTTCCAACCTGATATTAAAAATAATGTTGAAGATATTATCAATAAAGGCCGGCGTAAAAAAGCTTGATCTGACAAGGGCCGGTTTATCCCTTTCTTTTTCACCGGGACATCAGAAAAATCCTGTAAAAATTACCAATATGATTAAAAAACAGAACAGACAATTCAGGCTTACACCTGACGGGGTACTCCACGCAAAACTATCACGGGCAAAGGAGACTGGTTTAATACTTCAGACCAGAAATATATTGAAAGAAATCGAAAGTCATGTTAATTAACGATTTTATGAATTCCTTATCCATACTCAAATTTACTTTTTAAAAAGATGAAATGCTTAAAAAAATAATTTACTTACTCTATATTCTGATATTTTTTTTGTATTTCAATGCAGGATGTAATTATTCGGAAAATAATACATATTCAGAAACCGGCCGCGACTACCTGATTAAAATCAACAATACCATCGTCACCATTGCCGATTTTAATATGGCATTTGAAACTAATAATATTCTCAACGCTGACATTATACCGCAGAATGGACAAAACCTTTGCAAAGACAAAATATTCTTTTTGAATCAGTATGTGGAAGAACTGATATTATTAGAAAGAGCCAAAGAAACCGGAATATCGATTTCAGACCACGACATGGAAAACAGCATTCTGAAAATCAGAAAAGACTATCCAGAAGGAGTCTTTGAGCGATTATTTATTGAACAGGCCATCCCGTTTAATTTATGGAAAAAGAGATTCAAAATCAACCTACTTATGCAAAAAGTTGTTAAAAAAGATCTTGAGGATAACATAGCAATTACTCCTGGGGAGATATCTGCTTTTCTTGCACAGCAAGATGATGCTGCAAAGCCGGTGAATCAGCAAAAAATAATAAAATATCTGCGCAAAGAAAAGGCGCAAAAAGCCTATGGTGAGTGGCTCAACAAATTGAGCAGCAGATACAATGTTAATATTCACGAAAACGCACTTCATGAAATTATGCGTTAAATCTTATAAAAAGAACTTTTTTTGTAACTATTTAGACTTAGGAACGGAGATGAAATAAGTTGAGCAGAAATAGCGCAGGATTTTGGCCCA
>CAZNFB010000229.1:0-4580 GCA_964572105.1 uncultured Desulfobacteraceae bacterium | reverse complement strand
TAAATGGAGCAGGGATCAACCTTTTGGGGAAATTATTCCGTTTTTAAAATAAAAAGTTTTATCCACCAGCTTGGTTATGGGCTCCTGAAAATGGGATGCGATTATTATTGTTTTGCCCTGATTTTTCAGGCCCCCCAGAATTTTTTCAAAATTTTCCACATGGCGGGCATCGATATTCGAAAAAGGCTCATCTGCCAGAATAATGTCAGGATTATTAACAAGGGCCCTTCCTATGGCCACTAGCTGCTGCTGGCCTCCACTTAATTCCTGGGCCATAAAATCCGCCCTGGTTGTAAGATTCAGGCTTTCAAGAACCGATAGAGCCTTTTTCCGTCTCTCTTTTTGGGATATTCCCATGGGTATAAGAGGAAGGGCAATATTTTCCCATGCGGAATATCCGGACATAAGATTAAATTGCTGAAAAATAAATCCAAACCGTTCCCTCCGCAATGGAGAAAGAAAATGATCAGGCCAGTGTGATACTTTTTTATCTTCAAGAAGATAACTTCCGCTGGTCACCCTTGTAAGACAGCCGATGATATTTAAAAGGGTCGATTTCCCGGAACCGGATGGGCCGCTGAAAAAAACAAAATCTCCTTTTTCGATATTCAGCGAAATATCATCCAGGGCTTTTACAAAAATTTTGCCTGATTTATATCTTTTAAAAACATTTTTAATCGATATCATAATAATTAACTTTTTATTGCTTTGTCTGGATCAATTGTTCCGGCAAGCCATGCCGGGATTGCAGTTATAAGTGTTACAGGGATAACACCGATTAAAAAAAGGAGGATAATAGAGCCTGCATCACAGCTTACAGGTACTGGAAATTTTGGATAAATGCTGGCACATCCAATGCAATAACCGGATATACCAGGGGTTCCCATGAGAGCATAAACAAAACCTAAAAGGATGCCGATGCTGGTACCTAAAAAACCGTACAAAAGGCTTTCCACCATTTTGACCAGAATTATATCCCCTGTTTGCCACCCAATAGATTTTAAAATACCGATTTCTTTACCCGCATCAACGCTTATATGGGTAGTCTGCGACCATGCAAACATTAAAACAGTTGAAAACAACATGAGCCACATGGCAGAAAATGTTCCGCTCCTTCGGCCGAAAGCTTCTACCACAAGATTTGTGAGGGCTTTTGCCGTCATGACCCGGGTATTTGTAAAAAGCTGGGATATCATTAAAGCTGCCCTGTCAGCAGATCCGCTTTCATCAAGGTAAACCAGTATGTCACTCGCCTCATTTTTTGCGTATCCGAAAAAATCTCTGGCATCATCATTGGAAACTATCATCAGGTCTGCGCTATATACTTGAACACGATTTTTTAAAATACCTATTACCTTAAATTTTCCATGGTTTCCCAGGGTATCGTCAATTGTAATTTCATCTCCAATATCTTTTAGGTCAGATTTTGAGATGGTACACAGTTCCAGAGCCATTTCAATATCCTCTCCCACTCTAAAACCCAATGTCTGCGCAACACCATAACCTAGTACAATTTTATTTCTGTCCCCGGGGACAAGAAATGAACCATCTTCCATTACTTCCAGAAACTCAGGATTGTCTGGGATATCTTCAAGCTCCAACCCCATAAGGGTATATGAGATGTCAAGGTCATCTACTTTTAGGGGTAAATACCCCCAGACCCTGGGGGCAACGATCTTAACGTGGGGAACTTTTTTAATTTCCGGGATTATGTCCAGGGAGATTTTTCCAACCCGGCCTGCTTCTATTCCCTGAATTGTTATATCCGGCAGAAATTCCCGGGCCATCTGTGCATCTTTTGCAAATCCTCCCCTGGAAAACATCATAAAGGATGAGACAGCCATCATAAGGATTATGGGGATTGTAATGGTAATCGATTTAGCCTTATATCTTCTAAGATTTTGAGCAGCCACAAGAAACAGGTTTAAATATTTTTTCATATTTATTTTCAATTTCTAAATAAGTTCAGGTATTATAACGCCTAAAGTCTAAACTTATTGAGAAACTATCCTTTTCTTTTTTGAAAGACTGATTTTATAATATTTTTCTTTATGAAGTTTACGAGTGTTAATCAGGTCACAATCCGAATGAAAACAATAGCCTCCAGGGAGATCACTCCTCCTGGCGTAGATTCCTTCGGATATATTCCTTGATGTGCAGCACTGGGCAATTATCGGTATACATGGCCCCCCCAATGTTTTTATAACAGACATCCGCATCTGTGTGTCATGGGATCTTGAATAATTCATATTAATAGATTCGTTGATTAAATAAATAGACCAGAAAATTATCTGCAGAATTAAAATAATCAAGAATATTCTTTGATGAAAAAAATATTTAAACATAATAAAATTTTGCTTCTCCTAATAAATTAATTAATAAAAAACAGAGGAAATATCAAGTGATTTCTGAAGCAGTCTCTTTTTCCTTCTGTTTTTTCCGAAGCAGCGGTTTTCTCCAGATTTCATTTTTACTAAAGGAGAGCCACCCCCATTTTAACCAGTTAATAAGAGAAAATGCTATCCATAATGCCCAGGCAAGCATGAGAAGATGATATGCAAAGGCCGGAAGAGTCACCACCAGCGGCCGGGGCATAAGGGAACCTATCTGGTCCTGGAACCAGTGAAGATGGAAGTTGTTTGACATGTTCCCTGCGATCTGCATCCTTGGTATTCCAAGGAGCCCCTTTTCAATTGCATGATACAGGCCTGACAGAGCGGCAATGGTCAATAAGATGAGCCCCCCCTGCATAAGATTGTAAAAAAACCAGCCTTTTTTCGGCATATATTTTTCACGCAAACCAAAAACGATGAACCAGCCTGCTATAATTACTGCAACTAATGATGGAACCTGGGTCAGTCCCAGAAAAAGAAGGAGCCAGCTGCGGGTGGTAAGGGGGGTAAAGGGTATCCTTCCCATTCCCACCGCAATAATCATCACAACTATTAAATATCCCCAGAACAAGACCGCAGGCCCAAGGCTCGGACCCGATGCCCAGAGAACCCATCTGTCCCTGGGTATATTAAAGGTAACTTTGGCATTTACCCCGGGGGCGCCTGTTTTAACTTTAGGCCCTTTTATTAAAAATAAAGACTCGGATGAAAAGAACCATTCAAGATCCAGGATATGATCTCCAGGCTGCAAAGGTATTACCACCTTGTTCCCTTTTTGGCCTATGGGCTGAGTTTTTCGGTCTATTTTAACAGATTGAAGTTTTGCGTCCATGGGTAAAAGCACCTGGTGCTGTCCCCCCTGGCTCGTATTTATGTCAAGAAGGAGTTTCCCTTTACCGATCCGTTTGCCGGGGGTTATTTCCAGTTGGGCTTTGGTAATGGTGAGAGTCTGTCCGGGAATCGCCTCGGGCCGCAAAATATCGATGACAACCTCTTCACCGGGCCATGGCATCCACCGGGGCTGACGGTTTTTTTGCTTATCCTGGTGAAAAATTACCGGAATTCCCGAAAGCTCACAGTGCCATATGGGGCTAAGATTGAGAATCCATGTTTCAGTCCAGGGGACAGATTCAGGAGCCTTCAGCAGAATTTTTTCCCTGGGGTCCAGTCTTGATCTCCAGATAATCTCTTTAGCGCCGGCATCCATATTAATGTGGGCATGACCATTTTTAACATGTATTCCCCCTGTGGTTACGGATTCACCTTCAAGGAGTCCAATGGATACTGCCAGAGGGATTCCCGCTGGTGTCAAACGCTTGACCCTTGTGGTGACATTCCATGTTAACCCCAGGTCAAGTTCCCTTTCCACATGGAGAAAAGGTGTAAAATTATTTTGCTGATCATCAAACTCTGTTCGGCCTTCTTTTTTGATTCTGGTTATTTGAATATTTTTTTCAAGGACAGAATTTTCATGAACCCCCTGAATATCCCATCCCGTACTCGATACAGTTGCCATGTGGGGTTTTAGGGGAAGGGGAATCTGTATGGTATTATTCCGGCCGGTCTTTCCCTGGAGCACAACCATATGTATTCCCTTGGGTAGAAGTATCCAGATAACCCCGTTGTCATCTTTTAAAAGTGCTTCTGCAGGTTTATTATCAATAAAAATATTTTCAGGGACCCATGATTTTGCTGTTCCTGGTAATGGGACAGCTACTCTGGATAATGTGTGAATTTCAAGAATAATTCGGAGGGTATCCTCTGTGATCATGAGATCAAGCTTTCTTACGTCTGCGCAAAAAGGGAGGCAGTCAGGCTTTTGTAAAAGTCTCTCCCCAAGTTCTTCCAGCATGGATGGGGGTGGGAAAGAATTTTCCGATGCCAGGGATTTACTTCCTCCAAAAAAAATCGGGAAAAAAGAGATTATAATAAAGAGGACAGCTCCGTTTTTTAGAGCAGACCCGTTTATAACTGTTGTCCGCCAGTATTTAATATTAATCATGCCAAGAATTAAAAACACCAGTAAAACAACCCTTAAAATAGATGCCAAAAGGTGTAAAAAAGGGGATACAAGCCATAATCTTATCTGCTGGGATCTATCCACTGGGCCATTTAAATTCATTTTTATTGTACGCCATTTCCATTTTGGAAGCCCCGGCCCTGTTTGTATAAGGGCGTTTGGTTCAT
>CAZNFB010000228.1:0-4602 GCA_964572105.1 uncultured Desulfobacteraceae bacterium | reverse complement strand
TTCAATGATTCCGTGAATATGGTTTGGCATAATGACAAATTCATGCAATTAAATGCGGTGGTGGATGTCCGAATTGTATTTTACCATTTTGATTTACCTTTGTTTTCCATTGCGATACGCCTTGATCTTTTTAAGCCTCGAAACCCTCTTTTGATAAGACAAAATCAATGTTTAACCCTTCTTTTTTATGATCAAGGGTCAAACATAGACTTGACCCCATTTTTCGACCCCTTTTTTTCCTATTTTAGCGGAGCTTTCACCAAACGAATGTCATCAATCCAGACCTTCCCTTTTCCATTGACAACAAGGTTAATTTTTATATTGTCAGGGTTTTCACCTTTTTTTAGAAAAAAAGGTGTCTCTTGCGATGTCCATTCCTGGCTCCCCGATAGTGGAGATTGAAGCGCGCGAGAGAAAAACTCACCTTTTCCAGGAAAGTGACACCACATTTCGATATATACCTCTCCTTCTACGCCTTTGGTGCGAAGCTTGGCTTGATAGATCAGTCGTGAACTTTCAACATCCATATCTCCAGTTTCATAGAGTTTTACTGTGATGGGTTTATTCGTATTAATATACAATGACCCATTTCCATCAAATGTTATCTCTTTATCCATTTGAACATCCGATTTAGAAATAATTCCTTCCATGCTGTCGATGGGATAATGTTTTATCTCTGTAATCTCTATGGGTTTTTGTGAGCAAGCAGTTACAAAGACTATGGTTAAACACCCAGCATAAAAAACTAATCCTCTAATATTACGCATTCTTTTTATCCCCTTTATTGATTTTTAGAGAGTAAGCACTCTATTAAAACCCCATCTTCCAATAAAAAAATATAAGTCAGATTTTACATATAAGAAAGCTTATTCGATTATGCCAGATCAGTTACAAAAAGAAAATTAAAAACAAACCCTTTTTTTGTTCTATTTTCTCATGGTGCAGATGGTTGATCTGATAAGTTGTCAGTAAAGATATAATTAATATTCAGATCTGATTAGAGCAATCCAGAATTTAATTACATAAACGTATAAACCCTAAAATTAAGACACATTTGTGTAATTAAATAAAATTATAGCTCCAGCGTTAAAACTTGTTTAAATTAAAAAAAGAATTGTTATTTCAACCGTTTATTTAAGTTTTTGCTAAAACAATATACAAACGGCACTCTCTTTGCGATAGGAAGTTATAAGCCAGTAATTTTGTGATCTAAGAAAAAGTAAATTTGATTTTATAACTCAATAACTATTTCAAAGGCAGGAATAATGAGAAAAATAGCAATTTATGGAAAAGGCGGCATAGGCAAGTCAACCACAACGCAAAATACTGTTGCCGGTCTGGCGGAAAGTGGAAACAAGGTTATGGTCGTGGGGTGTGATCCAAAAGGGGATTCTACCAGGCTGCTGCTTGGCGGTCTGAACCAGCATACTGTTTTAGATACACTGCGGGAAGAAGGCGAAGATGTGGAACTTGAAGATATTCGCAAAACAGGTTTCAGCGGTATCTTATGCACTGAATCGGGCGGTCCCGAACCGGGAGTGGGTTGTGCAGGTAGGGGTATTATTACTTCGATTAATCTGCTTGAACAGCTTGGTGCCTTTGGGGAAGACGAAGATCTTGATTATGTTTTTTACGATGTTCTGGGTGATGTGGTCTGCGGCGGCTTTGCCATGCCCATGAGAGAGGGGAAGGCAAAAGAGATATACATCGTTGTTTCAGGCGAAATGATGGCCATGTATGCGGCAAATAATATCTGCAAGGGAATATTGAAATTTGCGGAAACAGGGGGAATCCGGCTTGCCGGTCTTATCTGCAACAGCCGTCAGGTTGATAATGAAATAGAAATGATAGAAGCATTTGCAAATAGACTTGGATCACACATGATTCATTTTGTTCCGCGGGATAACATGGTTCAAAAGGCAGAGATAAACAGAAAAACAGTCATTGAGTTTGAACCGGAACATCCTCAGGCCGATGAATACAGGGCACTTGCAAAAAAAATGGGTGAGAATGACAGATTTGTTATCCCTGCTCCGATGGAGATGGACGATCTGGAAAAGCTGCTGATTGAGTACGGCATAGCAGGCTAACCTATCCAGGGTAATAAAAAAATATTCATACAGGAGAATAACCAGCATGATAATGATTAGATCGATTATAAGACCGGAAAAGACGGATAGTGTTCTTTCAGCATTGATGGATGCAGGGTTCCCCGCGGTAACAAAAATGGGCGTTGTCGGCCGGGGAAAGCAGCGCGGCATAAAAATAGGAGAAATAACCTATGATGAAATTGCAAAGGATTTGCTGATTACAGTGGTAAAGGATCAAGATAAAGATTTTCTTATTAAAACTGTTATTAAATTTGCCAGAACCAGAAAAAAGGGGGCCTTTGGTGATGGAAAAATATTTGTCACACCTGTGGATGAAGTTTACACCGTAAGCTCTGGAATTAAGGAAACCGGTTCAGGGGAAACAGAAGAGGTAAAAATATGAAAGAGGTCATGGCGATTATTCGTATGAATATGATGAATAAAACCAAAAGAGCCCTGTCCGATGCAGGGATATCCTCCTTAACGGCCAGAGATGCCCTTGGCAGGGGAAAAGGTCTGGTCGATATGACGCTGCTTAAAGGAGCGGAACAGGGATATGAGGAAGCAATCTCCCAGTTGGGCCAGAGTCAGCGCCTGATACCGAAAAGAATACTTTTTATTGTGGTAAAAGATAAGATGGTGAAAAAAACAGTTAAAACGATAATTAAAGTAAATCAAACCGGCAAATCAGGGGACGGCAAGATATTTGTTATGCCTGTATCCGATTCGGTAAGCGTCAGGAGCGGAGAAAAGGGAGATGGTACATTAGATGATTAGGAGGATGAAGAGTGGAAACATCTATCAAAAAATTTGAGAACAATATTTTAAATGCAGATGATTTTATAAAGCCTGAAACAGTAAAAGAGGAAATCCTGAGTAAATATCCGCCAAAGGTTGCAAGAAAAAAATCAAAACAGATTATAGTAAACCGGAAGGATGCAGAGAGTAAACATCCTGAAATACAGGCGAATGTCAGGACAATACCGGGTATTATTTCACAGCGGGGGTGCTGCTACGCGGGGTGCAAGGGAGTGGTTATGGGACCTACCCGTGATATCATCAACCTTACCCACGGCCCCATTGGATGCGGTTTTTACTCCTGGCTGACCAGAAGAAACCAGACAGATCCTTCAACCACGCCTGACGGCGATAATTATATGCCCTACTGTTTCTCAACGGATATGCAGGAAAGAGAGATAATCTTCGGCGGCGAAAAAAAATTAAAAGAGGCGATCCAGGAGGCATACGATATCTTCAAACCCAAAATGATTTCTGTATTTTCTACCTGTCCCGTAGGGCTGATCGGCGATGATGTTCATGCTGTTACAAAGGAGATGGAAAAAAAGCTGGGGATTACCATATTCGGGTTTAGTTGTGAGGGGTATAAAGGCGTCAGCCAGTCGGCCGGACATCATGTTGCCAATAACGGTCTTTTTCAGCATGTAATCGGGCAGGACGATACTGTTAGAGAAGGAGATTATAAAGTAAATCTGCTTGGTGAATACAATATAGGGGGAGATGCTTTTGAGATCGAACGAATTCTTGAAAAATGCGGTATAACGATAATTTCCACATTCAGCGGAAACTCCAGCGTTGATTTTTTTGCCAATTCACATACTGCGGATTTAAACCTTATTATGTGTTACCGCTCCATAAATTATGTAGCGGAAATGATGGAAAAAAAATATGGAATTCCCTGGTTCAAGATCAATTTTTTAAGCGCCGGCGGAATGTCCAAATCCCTTAGAAAAATTGCGCAGTATTATGGAGATCAAAAGCTTATAGACCGGGTAGAAGAGGTGATAGCAGAAGAAATGCCGGCAGTAATAGAAGCGCAAAACGAAGTAAAACCGCGGCTTAAAGGAAAACTTGCCATGATGTTTGTTGGAGGATCACGGGCTCATCATTATCAAGAAATGTTTAAGGAAATGGGGATGATACCTTTTAGTGCGGGATACGAGTTTGCGCACAGGGATGATTATGAAGGAAGACAGGTTTTGCCGAATCTTAAAGTAGATGCAGACAGCAGAAATATCGAAGAGCTGACCATAGAAAAAGATCCTGAAAGATATAATCCCAGGATAAGCGAAAAAGAACTTGAAGAAATGGAAAAAAACGGTATCAAGCTTAAAGATTATGAAGGAATGATGAATGAAATGCCGGACGGCACAATTATTATTGATGACATCAGCCAGTTTGAAACCGAAACCCTTATTAATACATACCGGCCCGCAGTATTTTGTGCGGGGATCAAGGAAAAATATACAATTCAGAAATTCGGTATTCCCATGAAGCAGCTTCACAGCTACGACACCGGCGGACCATATGCGGGGTATAAGGGAGCTATTAATTTTTATCACGAAATAGACCGGATGGTAAACAGCAAGGTCTGGGAACATCTGAAAGCTCCCTGGGAAAAGAGCCCTGAACTCGCCGCCAAATATGGATTTGAATAGTAGGGGCAGACCTATGTGTCTGCCCTACAGAAGACAGACCTATGTGTCTGCCCTAC